>JAHBUQ010000003.1:0-300000 GCA_019637995.1 Ignavibacteriota bacterium | reverse complement strand
TCCTGCAAATATTCTTCTTGCCACGACATCAACAATATTACCATTAATTTCAAATCGCTTCATTTTATTTCCTTATTTGATTGTTCATTATTATGTATTTATTAGACGAAAATCCAACTGCATGTGTTTTATTATAAAGATTATTTAAGTAATTTCTTTTTCAAACAATGAAATTTTGATGTTTTGATAAATTATTTGTCCTTTTGTAAAAAAATCTTTGGTGATTTATAAAATTCAAATATAAAGAAATTAAATAATACAGAATATTTTGATACAATTTACGTTAATATATAATTATTCCAAAAAATCAAATTATTAAAATGAGCAAATCAAAAAATAATAATATAAATAAAATCTCGGTTATAACACTGGGTTGTGCAAAAAACTTAGTTGATTCTGAGCGTTTCAGCGGACTTTTAGCTTCAAATGGTTTTGAATTTACAGATGCAAATAATGCTGATGCAATGGTAATCAATACTTGCGGCTTTATAAAATCTGCAAAAGAAGAAAATGTTCAGGTAATTCTTGAAGCAGCTGAGCAGCGTCGCAAAGGAAAACTAAAGAAACTTATTGTAACCGGTTGCCTTTCTGAAAGATACAACAAAGAATTAAGTTCGCAGATTCCGAATGTTGATTTTTTCCTGGGTATTAATTCTGATAAGAAAATATTAAAAATTCTTTCAGGTGACCAGAAATATACTCTCACAGGTGAGAGAATGCTATTTACTCCTAAACATTATGCATATCTGAAAATTTCAGAAGGGTGCAATCAAAAATGCTCGTTTTGTGCAATACCGCTGATGCGTGGAAAACACATCACCGAGCCCGAAGATAAACTTGTAAGTGAAGCTGCCGGTCTCGCTAACAGAGGAACCAAAGAGTTGGTATTGATTGCTCAGGACAGTACTTATTATGGAAAAGATGCCACAAAAAAACAAACTTTATCATCACTTCTCGAGCGAATTTCAAATATTGAAAAGCTCGAATGGATTCGATTGATGTATGCTTATCCAAGACAATTCCCTGTTGATATTCTTGATGTTATAGCAAGCAGCCCCAAAATCTGCAACTATATTGATATGCCACTTCAGCACGCTTCTGACAAAGTGCTAAGGTCTATGAAACGTGGAATCAAGCTCAGAAAAATTGAATCTTTGCTTGATACTATTCGCGAAAAAATTCCGAATGTGACTCTGCGTTCAACCTTTATTGTTGGCTATCCGAACGAAACTGATGCCGATTTCAAAATGCTTATGGATTTCATAGAAAGGCAGCAGTTAGACCGCGTTGGTGTTTTCACTTACTCTCACGAAGAAGGCACATCTGCATATCCGTTGGGGGATCCAATACCCGAGAAAGTCAAAGAAGAAAGACGAGGCGAACTTATGCTTCTTCAGCAAAATATTTCACTCAAAAAAAATAATGCAAAAGTTGGCAAGACATTCAAAGTAATGGTTGACGGACAAAATGAAAGTCATTATTTTGGTAGAACCGAACAGGACGCTCCTGATGTTGACAATCTGGTTTATTTTGATTCAAATAGCAAACTCAACAATGGTGATTTTGTTAACGTTATGATTTCAAAAGCTGAAGAATACGATTTATTTGGTGAGGCTGTTTAGGCAAAAAATTATCGGATATTTGGCTTTTGTTAATGAATACTAATATCCCTGCACCCTAAACTTTACCATTCAATACCTGTAAAGATTTACTTGTCCAAGCATTTTGATATAAAGGGAAAGCCCTTCGGTGGAAGGGCTGGAAATCGTTAGAATTAAACCATCGCTAATTGTTGATATGAAATATCATCGATATTAGCAATACTTTTTGCATGTTCAAAAGTCATGCTTACCACATTGCCGTTTTCATCGAGTTCAACAAGAGTATTTTCATTAATATCCTTTGTTTCATAAATCAAATTATCATTGAAAGTTATCAATAATGTGTCGGTATCTTGAAAATATTTGATTTGCATTATAATTTCTCCTTAAATGAACGGTCAAAAAAAGCTTTGGCTATCCATTCTTCTTTAATCTCAGATCTATCCGGTCTAAATTTTGTAAATTCAAAATATTTTGTATATTTCATACCGTTTACCTCAATCAACAAAACGATTTAGCCACATCATTATTTTTCATTGAAAAGTACTTAAAGAAATGGATGCAACTAAGTTTGACAAAGAAGCCCGAAAACTTGCCGAATCTTTCCTATCAGCACGCCAAGAAACAGAACAATTAGTTGTAAAACAAAAGTTAGCACTCCAAGCATTGAAAGCAAGTGGAAACGAAGGAAGTGAGGCATATAATAAAATTCAAAAAATGAAATTCCCGAGATGAAGCAGATTGATACAACACTGAGACCTCTAAATGAAACCGGGAGTTTGTTACCGAAAGATGAAGAGGAATAAAGATATTATATAATTTCATCCCATAGAAAAAAATTCATTTCCCCTTTACAATCTTGTGTGCTGTTTTCATCAAATTTATTATCTAATTTTAATTGTCAAATGTAGGCTTAAATGAAATTAAAAATCTGTTTGTTAAGTCATTACGTAAGCCGTAAATCTTCTTGAATGGATTATACCACCCATTATGTTTACCACCCAAACCTTGATTCAAGTGGACGAGAAATAAATTATCAACATTTGTATATCCGTCAATTACTACAGCATGCCCAAAATCATCTCCATTATCAAAATAGAACATCAATGGTCGTTTATTATCAATTTCTTCGGTAATCAATCTTTTAATTTCTGTCTTTGCTGATAAAAAGTCTTCTTTACTATATTCATAAAAGTTGACCGAAAAACCTAAATGTTTTTCGATTCTATCCATCATCGTTTCAGTTTCAATATAACCTGAAGAACCGTAATTGGTGTATATAAGCGATGCAATGTAATAGATGTATTTGGCAACCTGATATTTGGATTCATTTGATGTATTTTCATTAATAGAAGAAACAAACTTATGATGTTGGAAATCAAAATCATTTAGATTAACCCTAATACTATCTCCATTAGAAGTTAAATAGCTAATATTCCCTCTTGGGTTAAGTTTATGGTAATGTGCGATTTGTGCTATTGCAACACCCCAACAACCTGCATCTTGGTCGTATTCAACATATTTTGAATATTCTTCTATTTGATTCCAACTTGTATTTAATAAATAACTCCTACTTTCTGGCACTTCGATAATATTTGGACTAGTCAAATACCTAGCAATCATCTCTAAAATAATCAAAAAACCAACTATTATAACTATTATATAGATATATTTTTTCATAATAAATTTCTCTATTTCCTCTTTTTAGTATTAAGTTTCACACAAAAAATGATGTATGCATCTTTTAAATTTTAATCAGTGATTTTTTTTATATTTTTGAAGCAATTGAAAATAAACAGCAATAGAAATTCCTCCAAAAATTAAAGTAGCTAATACATCTCTAAAATCAAAAGGATAGCCCGTTATAAAATTCAAACACTCATAGCCGACTAATCCAGAAATAATTATAGCCATTATTTTCCAATCCTTTTTTGTACTTTTCCCGGATAATGACAAAACCATAAAAATTGCTGTTACTGTCCCTAAAGAATTACCAAGAGTATCAGCTAAGTAATAATCAAAAATATCATTCTTATAAATGTAGGGTCCATAGAAGCTCCTTGCAATTTCAGTTAAAAAGAAAGAAACTATTCCAATAAACAAAGTTTTTCTCTTAAATGGAGTATATTTATCCTCCTTTTTTAACTTATATCTTACACCCCACCAAATAAATGGCATAAGAATAAAAGGAATATAATCAGAAAACATGATGTCTCTCACTTTTCAGATTTTTCTTTAATAAAAAGATGTTTGATTATTAATAGCGTATTGACAATTGCAAGTAAAAGAAAGCCGTAGCCGATATAATTCCTCCAAGTTCCAACATCTTCAGGTTTAATAAAAATTGTATTCATAAGCCCGATAATTAGTCCAAGAATAGCTAATTATATGAACCAATATTGCTTTTTGGTTTTCATCTGCAAATCTCCTAAATATTTATAAAATAATAACATTACTTCCTTCGCTTGTCAGTTCGCCTTTTTGGGCTTTATCAATTATACTTACATTATCCTTTAAATCAAATCAAAATGAAGGCATAATATTTATAAAATATAAACTAATATTACAATAATGCAAACATACGAATATTGATTTGAATAATTGCATGGAAAATTAGAGAGAAAGGATCATGAGTTGATACAATTTTCATCTTCTTAAACACAAAACCCCGACACAGTCAGGGTTTTCAAGTTTGGTTTGTGGAGATGGCGGGAGTCGAACCCGCGTCCGAAGAGCTTCACGCTGAGCCACTACATGTTTAGTTTGTCTTTGATTTTTTAAGATTTGGGTTAGCCGACAAACAGGCATCCGAATCCGATTACTTTAGAGATCTCACTCTTTGGTCAAGTACACCCCTCCGAGTTATCCTGTCAGTTTGCGACACCCGACAGAAAATGAACAGGCACATTCTCTGTAAGATGAGCTGCGTAATTTAATTAGGCAGCTAAAGCGTAGTTGTTTTCTGCATTTATTGCAATACCGGTTGTATTTACGTGCACCACCGATTGAGCACGACATGCGACGTCAACAATCCGACACCCCGTCGAATCCGTTACATCCCCAATAGTCCAACTTAATACGCATAATACATCAAAATATTTTAAAATTTCAGTTAAGAATTTAAGCTGCAAAGGTCTCTTTGTACTGTAATTGATAGAGTTTTGAATAGAGTCCTTGTTTTGCCAGAAGTTCCTCGTGTGAGCCGATTTCGCGTATTTCACCTTTGTGTAGGACGATTATCCTGTCAGCCCTTTGTATTGTTGAAAGTCTGTGAGCTATTACAATTGAAGTTCTGTCTTTGAGAAGGATTTCGAGTGATTTTTCAATTAATTTTTCGGTTTCTGTATCAATATTTGATGTTGCCTCATCAAGTATAAGTAGTTCGGGATTTGCTGCATAGGCGCGGCAGAATGATATAAGCTGAACTTGTCCTGCAGAAAGAGTCTGTCCGCGTTCTGACACTTCAGTTGAAAACTTATCGGGAAGATTTTCTATGAAATTCAATGCACCGAGGGCTTTCGCTGCATTTCGGATATCATCTGTTTTGATTTCCTCATTACCAAGCGAAATATTTTCAGATACAGTTCTTGAGAAAAGGAAGACGTCCTGCATTACTATTGCAATTTTTTCTCTGAGTGATTTCTGGGTGATATTTCGGATATCTTTTCCATCAATCAGAATTTTTCCTTTTTGGTAGTCATAAAACCTGCACAAAAGGTTGATGAGAGAAGTTTTTCCGGAGCCTGTAGCACCAACAATTGCGATTGTTTCACCTTTTTTAATTTCAAAATTAATATTTTTAAGAACCCATTTTTCGTCATCATAAGTAAAGGAAACATTATCAAATACGATATTATCCTTGATTTCATCTATATTCAGAGCATCAGGATTATCAAGAAGGAACTCTTCAGTATCAAGGAGCGAGAAAATTCTTTCACTTGATGCCATTGCATTTTGAAGCGTAGTATATTTTTCGCTAAGGTCTCTGACTGGTCTGAAGAACATTTCAGCATACTGAATAAACGCTATCAGCATACCAACTGTCATAACTCCACTTAGAATGTTTCCACCGGCATACCAAAGTATCAATCCGAGAGCTATAGCACTAATCATTTCGACAGCCGGATAGAATACAGCATAATAAAATATTGTACGTATATTGAGTTCACGGGTTCTTAAATTGATTTGATTAAAGTCTTCGGATAATCTTCTTTCTTGAGTAAAAAGTTTGACAGTGGTGATTCCGGAGATAAATTCATTGAGAAATGTATTCATTTTAGATACTTCCGTTCGCAAATCTCTGAATAGAACTCTTACTTTTTTTCGAAAAAATGTTGTCACCAAAAGAAGCAGTGGTAATACTGTAAGAGCCAGAAGAGCAAGCTCTGTATTAGTATAAAACATAAATCCGACAATCCAGAATATTAGCATTATATCTGCAAGCATCATCACTAAGCCGGATGAAAAAAGCTGATTCAGGACTTCAACATCATTCGTGACGCGTGTAACGAGTCTTCCCACAGGATTTTTGTCATAATATGACAATGATAGTTTTTGAATATGCTCGAAAAGTTTTGTTCTGATATCGTTTAGCACACTCTGACCCACCCACTGCATTATGTATGTCATTCCAACTCTGAGAGCACCTGTTATAACAAGCAAAACAAATATAATAACAATCATTTTGAGCAAGCCTAAATTATCACTTGCTGAGATATAGTCATCAATTGCTACCTTATTCAAATATGGTCTTAGAGGTCCGAGTGCAGCAACAAACAATGTAAAAAATACCGCCATAAAAACTAACTTTTTATACGGCTTTAAAAATTTGATTAGTCGCTTGATTAATTTATAGTCAATAGATTTATATTCAGAGCCGAAAGCATCGCCACGCATATTTAATTGATTTTATTTTTGAAATTTAGTTTTGATTAAATAAAGACGAATTTATTCGGGTTATCATTTTTAAGATAAAAAAAACAGGGTTGTTTTAAAAACAACCCTGTTCAAATTTTAAACTAAACCAACTAATAAATATTAACGAACAACATTTAATAATTTAGTTTGTGATTTTCCATTAACTGTAATGGTATAGAAGTAAGCACCTGCAGGCAATTGATTTGTAATTACATCAACTGTATGAGGACCAGCCTGAACATTATTCAAGTTTACAGTTTTAACACTTTGACCCATTGAATTAACGATGTCAATTCTAACGTTTGCAGCATTTTCTAATGTAAAGTTAACATATGCAACGTCATTTGCAGGGTTTGGAGAAATATTTTCCAATGCAAAAGGCATCTGTTCTAAAACAGAAACACCAACTAATCCACCAGGGCGTTGCAGGTTATCGTTGCGAACAACTGAAGGGTTTTCAGAGTCAAAAATAGCTATTGCAACAGTATATAAAGTACCTGAAATTATAGTACCTTGAGTTCTGTCACCAATGATATTCTGAGTAAAGTAAGGATAGTTAACTCTAACGTTTTCAGGGTTTGTGATTTGTTGAGTAATTGTTTCAATTACAGGAATTATGCTTGCTGATGGAACTACATCAGGAATATAAGTACCTTTATTATACCACAAGTCCTGAGTGATATTATATTGTCCCCATTGATTTTCATTAACACCACGAGTTGCTATCATGATATCAGTAGTCATAAGTGTATCAACAGTTTCCATAAAGTTATTATAGAGCTGATGTGGTGTAGCAAGAACAGCAATGTTGTCAGCAGGATAATTAATCCATTTTACAACAATATCATTGCCGTCAGCAGTTTTAGCTGCTTGCAATTCCTGATATCTGAAGTTAGCCACAAATTCATCGGAGAAAATTGGGTCATTTTCAGTATTGATTTGTATTGCAACAGGTGGGTATTGATTTCCATTCTGGAATACAAAATAATCTCCAACTCTTTTAACAGGTTGCCAGTTATTATTTTTGTAAGAAAATTCAACTATATGGCCATTCCAGTTTGCAGTTTCTGCAGCTGCTCCCTCTGCTGTTACATATCTTTGGAACATTGAGAATTCATCTACTCCGGTAACTACAACATCCCAATCTGTGTATGGATAAGAGTTAATACCCAACTGAACATTAGCATTATAAGCTGACACAAAATCATTAATCAAACCTTCAGGCATTCTAACAAGCTCTGACCAAGTTCTGCCGTTGTCGGTTGATTTTGAGAATGCAGGGCATCTGTAATTTTCGTTATCTGCGAACATATTAAAGAAGAACGCATAAACATTACCTTCTACGTCAACATCCAATCTCATAGGAGCATTCCAAGAGCTTGTAAGCTGCTCTGCTCTACGGAATTGATTTAAATTCCAAGCTTCAGGAATTTGTGATGCAGGATTAGCATCACCAGTGAAATCAATATATGCAATACCATAAGCACCATACTGGTAGCCGTCCTGAGGTGATAAAGTTCCATAAACATAGAAATGATCTCCTTTAGCACTTGATACAGCAGCCATACGCTGGTTGTTCACATTCCACTGCTGTCCACCACCGGGGTTATTGCTCTGAGGTGCAAGTTGCTGTTGAAATTCTAATTGATCCCAACCGCCACCATAGAAATAGAGATAATAATTTCCTCTACCACGGTAAATCAAGCCCTGAGGACCTTCTTCAGGAAGGAATGCTGTAACGGTAACAACATATTTAAAATCTATCGGATTAGTTGTTCCGGTTGGGTTAAGAACTGCTACAGAAGGGAAAAACAACATAGCATCTTCCAATGTGTAAACTCTTTCATTTGTCCATGACTTTCCACCATCATTCGAGAAGTGTAAATATACATGAGCATGAGTAGTTACTGCACCACCTTCTAATTCTACTCTTTCTCTGTCAGTGGATATATACACTAAAGTGCCTGACTTAGGTTCGTAAGCTATAGGAGTAACACCACCCCAATATGACTGCCAAAAATATTCTGTATTTTGGGTCAAAACATTAAATGCCATTTGAGGAGCCGGATAGTCTCCGATTTTGACATTTACAACATCACTTGGAGTGACTGTAACTTCACTAACATCAATCATTTGATGTGGTTTATTTATAGCAGCATTGAAATCTGCTATATCAGCGAATATGCTCATTGGGAGCATCATTGCAAGTACTAATAACAAGTACACGTTTCTCATTTTAAATCTCCAAAATTTTTACAATATTTGTAAATTAACAATAAATTAACTTTTTTTATTTTACATCTTTTTCAAAAAACAAATTTAACTGCTTTTTCATACATAAAAAAATTATTTTTGCAAATCTGTATAAATCATAGACACATTAATTGCTCAAAAAGTTACAAATTATTTTTTCCTGACTAAATATTGAAATTTTTTCCAAAATTTCACCTTTTGAATAGTAATGAATTTTATTGACTATGAAAATCAAATATTAATATAAAATTAACGTTTTTATGTTAATAATTTTGAGCAAAATGAAATCTAAGGTTATTGAATGAGAATTACTAAACAATATACAAACCGCGAAAGTCAGTCGCTTGACAAATATTTACAGGAGATTGGAAGAGTTGAACTGCTTACTCCTGAAAATGAGGTTGAGTTAGCCCAGGCAATTAAGCGAGGAAGTGGAGAAGGCATCAGAGCTTTGGAGAGACTCGTAAAAGCTAATTTGAGATTCGTGGTTTCTGTTGCAAAACAGTACCAAAATCAGGGTCTTTCTCTTGGTGACCTTATAAATGAAGGGAACTTAGGCTTAATCAAAGCTGCCAAGAGGTTTGATGAGACACGCGGATTTAAGTTCATCTCTTATGCTGTTTGGTGGATTCGTCAGTCAATTCTTCAGGCTCTTGCTGAGCAGTCAAGAATTGTTCGTCTGCCCCTAAACCGTGTAGGTGCTCTTAACAAAATTGGGAAAAAATTCTCGGAACTCGAGCAGGAATTCGAACGTGAGCCTACTGCTGCTGAACTTGCCGAGCAGTTGAATATGAGCATTAATGAAATTTCTGAAACAATTAAGATTTCAGGACGCCACCTATCCGTAGATGCTCCATTTGTTCAGGGCGAAGACAACAGACTTCTTGACGTATTACCAAATGAAATGCAGCCACCACCTGATTCTGAACTTATCAGAGAGTCTCTCCGAGTGGAAGTGCAGCAGGTATTGACTACTCTTTCTCAAAGGGAAGCTGAAGTTATTAAATTATATTTCGGACTTGACGGTCAAACTCTTACTCTCGAAGAAATCGGCGAAAAATTCAATCTTACACGTGAACGCGTAAGGCAAATTAAGGAAAAGGCTATCAGACGTCTGCGTCATGCATCAAGGTCAAAGTCTTTAAGAACATATTTAGGTTAATTTTAAAGGAAAAAAGTGCATAATACTGTTTACGATATATCTAATACTGAACTTCTCGAAGTAAATCAAAATTTCAAACCGCATAACAAAAAAGCTAAACGAAATAATCCTGAGCTAAAAACTACAATCGGGACAAGACCCGAATGGCTTAAAGTAAAAGCTCCCGGTGGTGATTCTTTCCAAAATATTCAAAAACTTATGCGCTCGAAATCCCTGCATACTGTTTGTGAAGAAGCTAATTGCCCGAATATCGGTGAATGTTGGGGTCACGGAACAGCAACATTTATGATTTTGGGTGATACCTGTACTCGTTCATGTAGTTTTTGCGCTGTTAAAACAGGCATTCCCGAGACTGTTAACCGCCATGAACCGATGGATGTTGCTATGGCAGTAAAAAAAATGGGATTAAAACATACAGTTATTACTTCTGTTAATCGTGATGAACTTAAAGATCAGGGTTCTACAATTTGGGCTGATACTGTTTTACGAGTGAAAGAATTAAATCCGGGAATAACTGTTGAGGTTCTGATTCCCGACTTCAAGGGTGATTTAATTTGTCTTGACAGAGTAATCAACTCAAATCCTGAAATACTCAATCACAATATCGAAACGGTTCCGAGATTATACAAAAAAATCAGACCACAGGCTAAATATCAGCGTTCGCTCGATGTTCTGGAATATTGCAAAAGTAGAGGAATGAAGACAAAATCAGGTATTATGGTTGGAATTGGGGAAACTGATGATGAAGTCTTTACTTTAATGGAAGATTTAGTGAAAATAAAACTTGATATTATGACAATTGGTCAGTATCTTCAGCCATCTGTTAACCATTCTCCTGTAGACAGATTCGTCACACCTGAGCAGTTCAAAGAATTTAAGCGTATTGGTGAATTGATGGGAATTCCTCATGTAGAGTCCGGTCCACTTGTAAGAAGCTCTTATCACGCACATGAACATTTAAAAGTTAATGCCCAAAAATAGATTTACTATATTGGGCTCAGGTACTTCGACGGGCGTTCCAACCATTGGTTGCGAATGCCCTGTTTGTTTATCAGTTGACCCAAGAGATAAAAGACTTCGATGCTCTCTGCTCATAGAATCAGAAAAAACAAACGTTGTAATAGATACATCTTCTGATTTTCGCCAACAGATGCTAAATTATAATGTAAAAAAACTTGATGGAGTTGTATTTACTCATCATCATTTTGACCATATCGGTGGATTTGATGATATCAGAGCATTTAATTTTGTGATGGATAAGCCTCTTCCGATATATGCAACTGAAAATACATTATGTCATCTGCAGCGAATATATCAATATGCTTTCTCTCCACCGGAGCAGCTTGGTGGCGGAGTTCCTATGATTTATATTTTTGAGATTTCCGGAAATTCATTCAATATTGGTGATATAAATTTTATACCAATCAGTATGTTTCATGGCAATCTCGAGGTTCTTGGATTTAGAATTGGTGATTTTGCTTATTGCACTGATACAAATTATATTCCCCCAGAATCACTGGAGCAGCTCAAAGGACTTAAAGTTCTGGTCATAGACGGACTGAGATTCACTCCTCATCCTACTCACTTTTCAGTCAATGAAGCACTTGATATAATTGACATACTAAAACCAGAAAAAGCATATTTGACACACATCTCTCATCATATTTTGCATCAGGATACAGAAAATAATTTGCCTGAAAATGTATTTATTGCTTATGATGGCACAAAATTTGAGCTGTAACATAAATTAATTTATATCGCTCTTTAAATATTAACAATAAATTTATAATTAATTAGTTGGTATATGACTTAAAAGATGAGAGATTAAAAAAGATGGTTCAAATTGATATAGAATATACAGGAGATCTGCATTGCAAGGTAACACATACGCCTTCAGGACAGACTTTTATTACTGACGCACCCACTGATAATCAAGGTAAAGGTGAATTTATATCACCTACTGATTTGACTGTTGCTTCGATTGGCTCATGCATTGCCACAATTATGGCAATCAGAGCTAAGAATTCAGGATTTGATATAGGCAATTTAAAAATTTCTGCTTACAAACACATGGTAAATGAGCCATACCGCAGAATTTCAAAAATTGAACTTGATTTCTTTCTTGCAAGAAAATTCGACGAAAAAGAAATGGCAATTCTGAAAAATGTTGTCAAAACTTGTCCTGTTTCAAGAAGCCTTTCAAGTGAAGTTGAAATTGTGCACAAATTTATTGAACCGGAGACTGAAAATTGATTAAGACTTACTACATATTGATTTTTTCAACATTTTTTTTGCTTTGCAATTCAGAATTAAGAAGTGATGAAATCAATATTGATTCTCTTTATCAGTCCGCTTTGAATAAATATAACGATAGTCAATTTGAAGATGCTCTTTCAGAACTAAATGCCCTGATTGCTATTGACAGCACAATTTCAGAATTTTTCAATGCTCGCGGAACTGTGAATTACCAACTTGATAATTTCGAAGAAGCGATAAAAGATTTCTCCAATTCAATCAGACTCGGAATCGAAAAGCCAGATGCACTCATCAACAGAGCCAATACTTTCGCAAGAATGAAAAATTTCGACCGTGCAATGAGTGATTTTTCCAAGGCACTTGACATTGATTCAAAAAATACTTCATTATACTACAGTCGGGGAATATTTTATGCTGAGCTTGGAAGACATTTGGACGCTATCAAGGATTTCAGCATCATCATTGCGATTGACCCTAAGAATGCAAGAGCTTTTTACAGTCGTGCTATGAGCTATTACGAGATTGAAAATTTGGTAGATGCTTTAAAAGATTTAAATGAAGCAATCAAAATCAATCCGCAATTTACTGATGCTTACAAACTTCGCGGACCAATTAAGCAAAAAACAGGGCATTTTGAAGAAGCAATTGATGATTACTCATACGTAATTAAGCAAGACAATAACAATATCAATGCTTTATTTAACCGCGCCTTATCCTATCAGGCATTAGGTGATGACAGGCTTGCTTTAAATGATTATACAAACGTTTTAAGTCTTGAAGAAAATAAGATAGCATATTTCAATCGTGGGTTAATTTACTACGAAATGGACGAAATTGAGAAAGCAATATCAGATTATGACAATGTACTTCGTTTGGCTCCTGCAGATGTTGAAGCACTAAACAACAGGGCAAATATACTTTACGAAGCCAAAAAGTATGATAAAGCCGTTGAAGATTTCTCAGCATTACTTGCAATTTCTGAAAGTTCAGACTTTTATTTCAGTCGTGGCAACTGTTATTTCAATTTAGGGAAATATGATTTAGCAATCAAAGATTTCTCACAAGCTATAAAGCAAGACCCGAACTCATTACAGACATTTTATAATCGTGGTAGAGCATATAAAAATTTAGGTAATATTGATGCTGCCCTGAAAGACTATGATAAATTTATCACTCTTGCAAAAAATGACCATTCCTACGCCCGCTATGTCGAGAGTGTTATGAAGGAAGTGGAATCTCTTAAGCGTTCTTCGAGAGAATAAAAAAATAGAGGCTACTCTCCAAGAATAACCTCTCAAATCAGATTTTCAATTCAATTACCTAATTACAACTATTTTTTGAGTTAATGTATAATTACTTGTTTTAAGAATGCAATAATATACACCTGCTGGATAATTGGTTATATTTATTGGTAAGCTGTAAGCACCTTCATTTAAATTTGTATTTAATATTGTCTGCTGCTTGAAGCCCATGACATCATAAATTGCAATATTCAAATACTCGGCGTTTGGTAGGTTGAAATAAATCTGCACATATTCGTTAGCCGGATTCGGTGTTATTCTAAAATCGGCTTGAAGTTCGTTTGTATTTTCATCAACACTAACAGCGCCCTGAATTGCAAATGAATTACTTTCAGTGGTTATACCGGAGATTTTATCAGTTATTTTTACAGTATAATTCACTCCGTTAGGTAATGTATTTGGAATTTTCCAGTTCATAGCATTAAAATGGCTGAAAATACCTTCGGATATCAGAGCTTCCTGACTTCCGTCCAACAATAGTTCAAGAGACAACGAGTCTGAACTGTTAGTATTCCAGCTGATTTTTACGGTAGTATCTTTCTTTAGAATCTCACCACCGGCAGGATAATTTATTGACAAGAATGGTGCAAAAAAACTAAATTTTCCTGTTGACGACCAACCACTTTCCAAATCACGATAACTTGTTTTTACTCTCCAAAAGTACTCTTTATTCTCTTCAAAATCAGCTTTGTATAGCACAGATGATTTCACTTGCACGCTGTCAAAAATAATTTCTGAAAAACTATTATCATTGGATATTTGAATTTGGAAATCATCAAATCTTCCGGTTGAAGACCAAACTATTCTTACAGTATCTCCATTATTAAATACTTTATCATTGTGAGGATACATCAGTCTTGGCTCGAGAATAAACTCAGCATCACGTAAGAATCCAATAACATACTCTCCAAATTTTGAAGTATTGGCTATCAATTTATTATTTGCAGCATCAACTCGGGTTTCATGAGGTATAAATATACCTTCACCTTCCTTGTCTCGCGAAAAAACAATTAATTTATCGGCTGAAATATGTGGAGCTATAGAGTTCAAATCGAATCTGACTTCACTGGTAAATGAATATATCAATTGTGGCTCAAGAAAATAGCGACCATCAAGCAGAACAGGAGCCTCGCCTTCAAATTCAGGATCTAAAGGAGCACAATTATATTTTTTGACACTCATCATATTATATAAAAATGCATCAAGTTCTTTGAAATAAATTTCTATCCCTGTTTTATTGTCTCCGATATCAAACTTATATGTATTGCCTTTCATCATTTCAAACCGGTCAACACTTGCAATAGGCTGGCAGGCAGGAAGTTCTATTTTTTGGGCTCTGTAACTGAAATTTAATTTCGGAAGTGTCAATTCAAATACTTTATCTTTATCTGGTGTAACTTCGGTCAAACCTTTGCTTAATCCGGTGAACATAAGACCCCAGTTAATCAAGGTATTACCATTATCTAATCTCTGAGCTGAGCCCATCGCAAATGCAGAAATTGGAGGATTGTGCTTGTACTCCCATACAAGGTGGGCAGTCTTTCCTGCTTCATCAATTGAGTATTCAACTGCACGGGAACTCCATCCTGATGTCTTCTGAACAGCATTGTCGTAAAAAAGCAAATTTCCGTTTGGAAGTATTTTTGCGTCATGCTGCATTCGGAAATAATATGGCTTATCAATTTCATTTTCGCCTGTAATTTCAAAATCGCTATTGTCGCCACCGAGCCTCCAAATCAACTCTCCGGTAATCATATCAATTTTTACAATTTCAAAAGTAGTAGGGAATGTTGATATCACATGCCCGTCTCTATCCATAAATAATGAATTTCCATGAACATGCTCAAATATTGCTTTTCTTACATCATCCTTAGTAGCTAAAACCGGAATAAAATCCAGACTGCGCCACTGATAAACACATTCTTTGTTTTTGTCCAATTCTTGAATAACTGTACCAACTATTGTAGCATTTGGATCACCCCCGGGAATTACTTCGCTCATATCAATTGGCACTCTTTCATAAGCAATTAGTAAATAATTGCCATTAGGTAAAATTCTAAATTCGTGAATATCTGCCAGATACTCATTTTGCATTTGAACTGAATCAATAATTTGCTTTTCTTCATTCATAATCATATGCTGTACATACAGATTCTGAACTGTTAGTGGTCCAGCCTGATACTTGTCTCCAATCTCAACTCTGGAAGCATAAGAATACCTGCCATTAGGTTGAACTTTGAAATCAATCCCTTGATTCTCAGGCTTATCATACCAAACTACATTTCCCTCATTGTCAAGTATCATAATATAATTAGCGTCCGGCGATGATACCTGAAAGCATTCCATTAGGATATTTCCATTAGCTGGATTATTTACTGTATCAATAATCATTTCGGGAAAGTCATCTGGCAAATTCAATAAAATTGGGTTTTTGACTTTGTTGAATGGTCTTTTATCTTCTTGTTTTAACTCAGATGATAATAATAGTAATTGGGTTGAAAAGGTAAAAATAACAACAAAAGTTATTATTCTGTGTAAATGTTGAAACATAACAGCCTCCATTTTGTTAATATCAATTCATTATTTATACAAAAATATTTAATTATTTGTTAATAAACAAATAATAATTTCATTATTAATGTTGTTTGCATTTTAAAATGTAAATTTATCCAGAATTTTAAAGAGCTGATGATTTCAATTAAGTGATGTCAAAAATAATTTCTGAAATAATTAAACACTTTATCATTGTGAGGATACATTAGTCTTGGTACGAGAATATATTCAGCATTCCCGTCAGAATCGCAGATTTTTCGGATTAAATGATTTCACGGATTAATATATAAAGTAGGGGCAGGTTCCGAACCTGCCCCTACGGTATTTCTACAACTTCACAAATTTCTCAACAATAGAGCAAGCTCCATTGCTTCCAATAATTTTAATGAAATACATGCCTGCGGGCAAGTGGGATATATCAATTCTTAGAGTGGACAGTTCAAGCCCTGTCCCTACGTTCATTACTTCTAAACCGAGCATATCGAATATTTCAATGGAAGCAATGGGGCTTGCCCCATTGTTATTTCCATTGGAGCAAGCTCTAATGCTTTCCATATTTATTGTGATGAAATCGCTTGCGGGATTGGGGAAAATTTCGATTCCTGATTCGCTTATACTTACATTTATGCTTAATGGGTCGGCTAATCTGAAGGTCAAGTATCTCCATTCAGAAATAATTTTGCCATCGTTTACTCTGACTCTTGCTACAAAGTCGGTATTTTCATAAGAAGGAGTTGGAATAGTTATGCTTGTGTCTGTCGTAGTTTCATCAGACAATAAATTTGATTGAAAGTATGGCATATTATTAAGCTGAAATTCGTAGAGTTCGGCACCTGAAACAGATGTCCAGATAAATTCAATTTCACTTGTTTTGATTCGTTCACCTGAAAGCGGTTTGATAAATTTTGGTGGAATAACAAAATTATTATCAACAAAAGTACAGAAATGACTTGCCCTTATAAACCAGTCGCTTTCTATTCCCTCGCCTAATGCTTTTACTCGAGCATAGTAGCATTGGTCATAATCAAGATCAGGCAGCATTATTTCGAGACTGTCAACAATGGTATCTAAGACAGGATTATTAAATACCTCATAGCTATAGACATTATTCGATGTTGCTTTTGCTAACTGATAGCGGTAACTTAATGCACCTTCGACAGAAGTCCAGCTCACTTTTAAATCAATTGGTGATACTCTGTTACTGTGAGCAAAGAGGTAAGGTCTCATTAAATTCATCTCAGTTCCCATTTTGAACATCAACCTTGCTGCAATTGCATAAGCCACATCTTTTTCCAGATACATGACTTCTCTTACAGCATCATACTCCATATCAATACCGCCATCTACTCCGTTTGGTAAATTATGCTTAAGCCATGTTATGCCACCATCTGTACTTTTATAAATCATACTGTATAATCCGCCGATAAGTATATTGTTTTCATCGGCGCAGGATATTGTAAGGGCTCTGTAATCAGTCCATTTTTCATCAGTTGGCGTAAAAAGCCCGAGCCAGCTATTGCCACCATCTGTTGTTTTGGATATTAATGTTTCCCATTGGTCGGGATTAGATTCTTTACGTCTGTCATCAACTCTGAAAGCAGTATTTTGGTCAACAAATTCGATAATTCTTGTACTTTGAGCATCTGCAAAATCTACCCAAGTTTTGCCTCTGTCGCTTGTTTTGATATATTTTCTAATTGATTGGGAACTTTTTTGCACAAGAATTACAAAATTATCTTCATCAAACATTTTGATTGAGGCAACAAGCATATTTTCAACGGGCAATGTTATTTTTTGAATTGTTTGAAATCCGTCATCTGTCCATAAAAGCGTGTCGCCATAACTGATTACAGTATTATTGTAGTAGTTTCCAACGGTCATTTTTGATGCCAAACCTAATTTTGCGGAAGCCATATCAATATTTCTAATAGTTGAATTTGAATCAAACTTGAAATAATTCCAATTCTTACCACCGTCAAAACTGGAAAATAGTATCGCAGTTCTTTTGTAATAATCATTAAACCCTACCATTGTAAGATATTCGGTTGAATCACCTACAATATAAAAATGTTCGTCAGCCGGAAATGACAATGAGTGAAAATCGTATTGAAAACTTGTGGTTTGCAGTATTTTATCAAATGTCTTGCCTCCATCTGTAGTATATTTGACAAACCATCCGGTATTTGCAACATCACTATCAAAAGAAATCAACTTGTCTTTATCGAGTGCATCCATAATTTTTGTACGCATTTGATAAGTATAATTTCTTGTTGTGTTGTCAATTGATTCCCATTTATTGACAAGTTGCGATTCGGCAACTGTTGCCGTGAAAATAATAAGCAATAAACTTAGTACAAAACTTTTCATCTTGAAACCCTCTATAAATTTTAAAAAACTATTTTCAAAATTGCATAATCACATAACAGTAAGACAAATCAAAATGCATTTTGTCACACTTTTACCAAAAAAAGTTTAAAAAAAAGTGGTGTCGCTAATAATTTATTAGACGAAACCACTTTTATAGTGAGAATTTATATTTTTTTTAATTCACGCCCTTACCTGCAAAGTGCATCATAAACTGAACGCGCTCATAAGCGGCAGGATTCTTAGTTGAAGCTTGGGACATTTTGCCACGGAAATCATCAATTGTAGAATAATTATGTTCTTCCATCCATTCAGTAAGGAAATTATTCATTTCAGTAATTTTGTCAAAACCGTTTTTGTAAAGTGTAGATGCGACCTGAACTGCATTAGCACCTGCGAGCAATTGCTTGACGACAGCAGATCCGTCGTGAACACCTGTAGAAGCGGCTAAATCACAACCAACACGCTGAGCCATAATTGCAATCCATCGCAATGAAATAGAAAGCTCAGCAGGTGTACTGTAAATATTTGTCGGTACGATTTTCAAATTGTCAATATCAATATCGGGGCTGAAGAAGCGATTGAATAGAACTAATCCATCAATACCTGTATTGGAAAGTCTCTGAATCATACTGCCAAGATTTGAAAAGTAGTAGCTAATTTTAAGTGAAACCGGTATAGAAACCACTTTTTTCACTTTCTCAATAACCTCGAAATAAACTTTTTCGTTGTCTTCACCTGTACGATTGAAATCGGAAGGCAAAATAAACATATTAAGCTCTAAAGCATCGGCACCTGCTTCTTCGATTCGTTTGGCAAATAAAGTCCATTCATGAGATGAAACACAATTTACGCTGCCAATTACAGGAATAGTAAGAGTGCGTTTAGCTTCTTCGATAAGGAAAAGATATTTCGAGACGCTGTCTTCCATATCAGAATAATCGAAAGCATCATAGATTTCAGGGTAAATTGTTGATGGTCTGTTGGAATTTGCCATTTGTGCATTTAGCTCGGCGGTAATTTCCTCTTCGAAAATTGATTTAAGGATTACAGCACCCACGCCTTTTTTTTCGAGTTCCTGAAGCAGGTGAGATGTACGTGTCATACCTGAACTTGCAGCTATTATAGGACTTCTTAATCTCAATCCTAAGTACTTTGTTGATAAGTCAGCCATATTTATACCTTTGTATTAAAAAAGAAATAATCAAATTGTAATAATTTCAAAAAAACAAAAATATGAAAAAGAATCCTTTTTTTATAATTAATTATAACATTTTGCCATTTTAATATGATAAATTATCAATTGATAAATTTTTAGGCTTCAAAATCGTTAATATTAAATATTTTTAAATATTTTGTAACTTTTGTTAATAAAGTCTCGTATAAAAAAATGAGAAAGACTTTAGATTTTTGTCAGGATTTTGTAAATGAAAAAAATAGTATTATTGTTAGTGATAATTAGTTTCGGGAATCTAACTGCACAACAGGGCGTCAGAAAAACTTATACCTTGCAGGAATGCCTTGATATCGCTACCCGAATGAATTTTGATGTCATACTCAGCGAAGCACAGGTTGCCACATCAGGAGCAGATATAACTCAGGCATTTGGAGCTTATCTACCTCAGATTGATTTTAATATGGGTTATCAGAGGATTCTTAATCCCGAGGGGCAGCGTTCAGTAAATGTCGGTGGAGTAATTATAGAAACACCGGGAACAAACCCTAATTCATATTTTATGAATGCAGGAGCCGGAATCAGCATATTTGACGGATTTGCCCGTGAAGCTAATTATTCAAGAGCCCAAGATCAACTGAGCGCAAATCAATTAAGTCTTGATCAAACAATTCAACAAGTCAGATTTACTGTATACTTGCAATATGTTGATGTCATTCGCAATTCTCAGCTTGTAAAAATCAGAAAAGAAAATTTCAATCAGGGCAGGCAGGAGCTGGATAGAATCAGGGCGCAGTATGATGCCGGATTCATACCTGTAAATGTGGTTTATTCACAGGAAGCTGAACTGGGAAACAGAGAAATCGAAATTATTGATGCAGAAAACAGACTAAATATCTCCAAAACCACGCTGATGTCAACAATGGGAATTAACCCTGATTTTGAATCAGAATTTCTTGAATCAAGCCTGCCTACTACAATTGACCCACTTGATATAGAAATATTTCGCAGACGTACTGGCACTTTGCAATCCGCAATGAAAATTGCTCTCGAAAACAGAAGTGATTTAAAAGCAAGCGAACTTGCATTAGAAGCATCAAAATCTCAAATAACAATAGCAAATTCCGGCTATATACCGCAAATATCTGCTTCCGGCGGCTGGAGATGGAATCATTTTGAATTTGAAAAATTTTCGGAATTTGGAAGGGCATTTGCCGGGCTTTCGCTTTCGATGCCAATATTTGATAATTTCAGGACAAATCTCCAAATCCAAAATGCAAAACTTCAGGTTAGTCAGGCAGAAATCCAAAAACAAAGAATAGAATTAGCCATTAAGCAGGCAGTTCAGAATTCACTTTTAAACTTGGAAGCTGCTGAAAAGCAACTTGAAATATCTGAAAGATCACTAAAAGCATCAGAAAAGAATTTTGAAGTAACTTCTGAGCGTTTCCGTCAGGGAGCAGCAAACATAACAGATTACACTCTTGCAAATATGCAATTTATAACATCACAAATTAATAGAATTACAGCCGTATATAACTATTTAGCAGCAATGAGAGAAGTAGAGTTCGCTACAGGAAATATGAGGTAAAGGAGAAATAATGGCAAACGAAATGAATACAAGAAATTTTGCGGATTTTGTACCAGATTATTCTGAGCCGGATCCGTACGAATATAGAGTCGGTTTTTTAAGAAGGTTAGCAGCTTATATAATTGATTATGTGCTAATTTCATTACTAATTACAATCGCCATATTTGCAACAGGGCAGGCTGATGAGCTTATGGATGCCTCTATGAATATTTGGAAAACATTTAATAAGCAAGAGCTTATGGATGTAGCCTTAGGAGTTGTTCCTATAGCAGGTGTTATTACATTACTCTATTTTTCAAGCGAGTTATTTCTTGGTGCAAGCCTTGGAAAATTGCTTCTGAGTATTAGAATAGGCAGTGATGACCGATATCCGGCGCCGTTTACTAAGCTATTTGCAAGATATATACTCAAAAATATAGGCGTAGTATTTGCATTAATAGGTTCTGCTGTTTCAATTTTAGTAATTGACCTTGCAGGCGACTTTTTGCAGTTTGTAATATATATTGGATTTTTGTTTACAATAGGAAGACGTTCACAGGGATTTCATGATATGCTTTCTGCTACTGCTGTCTATTATACAAATGAATTAATTGACAATAATAATATTAATCAGGAATAAATTTTAAAATGGCAAAGAAAAAGAAAAGAACAGGACTTTGGATTACCTTAGGCATTATAATTATCGCTGTGGTGGGAATATCATTCTTTATGTCCGGCAAGAAGAATGAAGCTATAAGTGTTACAACCACTAAGGTTTCTAAAAAGACTATAACTCAGACAGTTTCAGCTATAGGCAAGATTCAGCCGGAGACTGAGGTAAAAATCAGCTCTCAGGTATCAGGAGAAATAATTTTCTTGGGAGTTAAAGAAGGCGATAATGTAAAAAAAGGGCAGTTACTTGTACGAATCAAGCCTGATCTTATAGAGCCTCAGCTTAAGCAAATGAGGGCTGCAGCCGATGCCTCAAAAATGGAAATCAGTATAACCGAAGCTGAAAAAGAACGTGCAGAATCTGATATGAAGCGAATTGCTGAACTTTATAAAAAAGAATTCATTTCCAAGCAGGAATTTGAAACTGCTAAAGCTACTGCTTCAAGAGCAATCAGCTCATATCAAGCGGCATTATCGCGTTATCAGGCATCACTTGCTCAGCTTGGTCAAATTGAAAGTGAACGCGACCGAGCTTCAATTTATTCACCTATTGACGGTGTTATTACTTTGCTTTCAGTTGAAATTGGTGAGAAAGTCGTTGGTACAGGGATGATGGCTGGTACTGAGCTTATGAGAGTTTCTGATTTATCTGTGATGAATGCAGTTGTAGATGTGGACGAGAATGATATTATTCTTGTTAAAAAAGGTGATACCGCATATATTGAAATTGATGCTCTTGATGATGTAAAAGTCATGGGTTCAGTTTATGAAATTGGGCATTCTGCAAAATCAAGTCTTCTTGGTACACAAGATCAGGTAATCAACTTTGAAGTAAAAGTAAGATTAATTGATAATGAACCAAGATTACGCCCGGGAATGAGCTCAAATGTAGATATACATACCGAAACACGTTATAACGTAATAGCAGTTCCTCTTCAGGCAGTAACAGTCAGAGATGTACAGGCTGACAGAGCACCCGATGTAGATAAAAATAACGGCTCGGGTCCGGGACAAAAAACTGCTGAAATTAAATCTCAGAAATATTCAAGACCGCCATCTGTCGTTTTTGTAAATAATAATAGTACAGCAAAAATGGTGCAGGTCGAGACCGGCATTAGTGATAAAGGTTTTATTGAAATTACTTCAGGTCTCAGCGATAGCGATGAGATTATTTCAGGTAGCTATTTGGCTGTTAGCAAGGATTTGACTGATGGTGCTAAAATAACAATTGATACTTTATCAACCAAAAAATTTCCAAGAAAGTAAGAAAAAATTACTATGAATGACAATAATGTTATAATTGATATAAAGAATATTGCAAAAATATACGATATGGGCGCAGAGAAAGTCTATGCTCTTCGTGATGTTACTCTTGACATTAAAAAAAATGAGTACGTAGCAATAATGGGACCTTCCGGCTCGGGTAAATCTACTCTTATGAATATTCTCGGCTGCCTGGATACTCCAACAAGCGGTCATTATTTCTTCACAAATGAAGATGTCTCAAATATGGATGATAATGATTTAGCTGAAATACGCAATAAGGAAATTGGATTTGTTTTTCAGACTTTCAATCTTCTTCCCCGAGCCACAGCAGTCAAAAATGTCGAGCTTCCGCTGGTTTATGCAGGAGTTTCGAGCTCACTAAGATATGAAAAGGCAAAGAAGACATTGGAAGATGTTGGGTTGGGAGACAGAATTACACACAAACCAAATGAGCTTTCAGGTGGACAAAGACAGAGAGTCGCTGTTGCAAGGGCTCTTGTAACTAATCCATCGATAATTTTAGCTGACGAACCAACCGGAAATCTTGATTCAAAAACAGGTGAAGAAATAATGAAACTCTTTAACGATTTGTGGGTAGCAGGCAATACAATAATAATTGTAACACATGAAGAAGAAATTGCTCTTCACGCTAATAGAATTATCAGACTAAGAGACGGACTTATAGAAAGTGATACTATCAATCCAAATCAGGTAAGCTACAACTAAAATTATGACATTTTCCGAAATATATGAAAACGTAAAACTGGCTTTGGATTCAATGAAATCCAATAAAGTAAGATCATTTCTTGCTTCTCTTGGTGTCTTGATTGGAATTTCGACAGTTATACTTATGGGCTGGGTTTTGTCCGGTTTGCAATCTGCTATGGATGATACATTCAGGATTATTGGGGTGGATATGGTTTACCTTGATAAATGGGATTGGGCTGGCGGCAAAAACTGGAAAGAAATTCGCAATCGAAAAAATATAACTCTCGAGCAAGCAGAACAGTTTATGAATACTGTAAATTCAGCTGAAATTATTTTTCCCTCAATACGTGACTGGGCTGGTACTATCAAGTATGGAAGCAATAATTACAGTGGAATTTCAATTATCGGAACTACGTATTATCATGGCTTGACTCCCGCAGGAGAAACATCTAACGGAAGACATTTTACAAAATTTGAGGAAGATACTAAAGCTAATGTTGTCGTAATCGGCAGTAAAGTCTCCGAAACAATTTTTCCTAATGGCGATGCAGTTGGAAAGGAAATCAAAATTCAGGGGAATAAATTTACGGTTATTGGAGTTATCAAAAAGCAGGGAACAAGTTTCTTCGATTTTATTGATAATCAGGCGTTTATGCCATTGGGTTCATTTATACAAATATTCGGCAAGATTAGACGTAGCGTGTCAATTGGAGTGAAAGCAGGCTCTGAAGATATGCTTGATGAAGTAAGAGCCGAGTCGCGTGGAATTATGAGAAGTATTCGCAATGTTGACCCACTTGCTGAAGATGATTTTTCAATCAACGAAACAAAAGCATTCGAAAGTCAGACTGCAACAATCAAATTATACGTATGGGGTGTTGGAATCGGGATGACTGTTTTGTCCTTTTTGGTCGGAATTATTGGGATAATGAATATAATGTTTGTGTCGGTTGCTGAGAGAACAAAAGAAATTGGTATCCGTAAGGCAATTGGTGCCAAAAAACGTTCGATATTATTTCAGGTAATTTCTGAAGCTGCTGCTCTTTGTTTAATGGGTGCATTTATATCACTGATATTCTGTAGTGGAATTGTATATGCTGTGGCAACAATAGTTCCGAAATATCAGCCCCAAGCTGAATTTCTAAAACCGTATTTACCGCTTGAGCTTTTGATTATAGCATCGCTTGTTTCATTATTTGTTGGTATTCTTGCGGGGTTAATCCCTGCTATACGAGCAGCAAATCTTGACCCGGTCGAAGCATTAAGATTTGAATAGGAAATTAAATGAATTTTTACGAAAGTATATTAATAGCATTAGATTCAATCAGAGTAAATAAACTCCGTGCAGGGCTTACTTTGCTAAGTATCGCAATAGGAGTGTTTGCAATAATTGTTGCAATGGGACTTGTAAGGTCTATCAATACAACAGTAAGTGATCAAATGGCTGAACTTGGCGAAAATACTTTTTCAGTTTTCAGAGTACCTAAAATTCAACTTGGTGGTAATGCATGGAGAATGTACCGCAACCGTAAACCACTAACTTATCGTCAGGCAGAGGATTTCAAAAAACAAATGACATCTGCTTTTGCAATCAGTGCCAATTCGACATCAACTGGACATACTATAAAATATATGAATAGTGAGTCTAACCCTGATGTTTCACTTATTGGAACAGATGCTGATTATTTCATTACTAATAATATTAATATTGCTGATGGCAGGTCATTTTATTCAGGTGATATTGATTTTAACAGAAATGTTGTAATTATCGGAAATGATATTTCGATTTTACTCTTTCCCGGTGGTAATGCGATAGGAAAAGATATCATTATCGGCAAGCAGAAATATACTGTAGTTGGCATAACAGAAGCAAAAGGTGCAATTCTTGGAAAAAGCCAGGATAATTATGTAATTATTCCGCTGACACAATTTTTAAAATATTACTCCGAAAGATGGGAAGAATCACTTAACATAAATGTCAAAGCCGGAAGCAAAGATGAATTACGAACAGTAATAGATGAAGCAATAGGTATTCTTCGTGGGATTCGCGATGTGCAGCCCTGGGAAATGAATAGTTTTGAGCTTGAAACTAACGAATCGCTTGCATTGCAATTCGAAAGTATAACCGGTTTTTTATCAATATTTGGCTTTGTATCAGGAATAATTGCCCTAATAGCCGCAGGTATTGGTATTATGAACATAATGCTTGTTACAATCAAGGAAAGAACTCGCGAAATCGGCATAAGAAAAGCACTCGGAGCAAGGAAATTCTGGATTATGTCACAGTTTATTACCGAAACAATTACATTAAGCCAGATAGGAGGGTTCATTGGAATTGGAATGGGACTTGGTTTGGCGGCATTATTCAGCAATTTGCTGGGACTCAGCATAACAATACCTGTTGACTGGATAATATTCAGCATTGTAATATGTACAGTATTGGGTGTGGTCTTTGGTGCTTACCCCGCATGGAAAGCTGCTAATTTAGACCCGATAGATGCACTGAGATATGAATAAAACAGAATTGTATTAATCAGAGATGACTGGGTTTGTAGAATAATAAATCTTTTTGTAGAAAATTTTTATAATATAACAGACCAGAAAAAGCAAATAAATCCAGAAATAATTGAAAATTTCATTAAATGCTTAGAATGTCACAGTGATTTAATTACCGTATAATTGTTGCTACTTTATTGCTTCATATAATTTCATTCCGTTTATAGTGCTATAAAATTCTATCTAAATCAGCCAAGTTATCAATTAATACAAGCCTTGCTTTACTACCGTCGAATGGACCGATGATTCCGGCTCTTTCAAGTTCGTCAACTATCCTTCCTGCTCTGGCGTATCCAACCTTAAGCCGCCTTTGAATAAGAGATACAGAGCCCTGCTGATGCTGTACCATCAGTCTTGCAGCCTCTTCAAAAAGTGGGTCACGATCTTCAGGGTCATAGTAACCGGCAGATTCCGACTTTTCGTTTATGCTTGGCAGGTAATACGGTTCGGAATATCCCTTCTGGTCACCGATAAAGTCACACAAAGCCTCCACTTCATCAGTGCTGATGAATGAATTTTGAATTCTAACTGGTTTTGGAGAACCGGGAGGCAGGCATAACATATCGCCCTGCCCAAGAAGCTGTTCGGCACCCTGCATATCAAGAATGGTTCTTGAATCAATTTTAGAAGCTACAAGATAAGCAATTCTTGCAGGGAAATTTGCTTTAATTACACCTGTTATAACGTCAACAGATGGCCTTTGAGTGGCTACAACAAGATGTATGCCAACAGCGCGTGCCATTTGGGCAAGCCTTGTAATAGGCTCTTCAATTTCCTTCGATGCAACAAGCATAAGGTCAGCAAGCTCGTCTATTATTACGACAATATATGGCATAGGTTTATGTGACATATCCTTATTATCATTAAAAGCGCCAAGACGCACTTTTATATTATAGTCGGCAATATTTCTCTGGCGAACTGATGCAAGGATGTCATAACGAATTTCCATTTCGGCGACTGCTGCTTTCAAAATTGTTACGGCATCTTCAGGTTTAGTAACAATTGTGTCATGGACCTCAGGTGAAGCAGCCATGTAGTGATTTTTAAGCTTACTGTAAGACTGAAGCTCGACTTTCTTAGGGTCAATCATTACAAATTTCAGCTCACTGGGGTGTAATTTATAGACAAGAGAACTAATAATTGTATTGATACCCACTGATTTACCGGAACCTGTGGAGCCTGCTATCAATAGGTGCGGCATCTTGGCAAGATCAATTATGTAAGTATCGCCGGAAATAGTTTTCCCCATTACAAGCGGAAGTTTGAAATCTGAATTTTTGAATTTTGGAGATTCAACAGTTTCACCGAAACGAACAATCGAAGGATTTGCATTCGGAATTTCAACTCCGATAGTGCCTTTGCCGGGAATTGGTGCAATTATTCTGATGCCTTTTGCTTTGAGTGCCATTGCAAGGTCATCGCTCAGACTTTCAATTTTGCTGATTTTGATACCGGCAGCCGGTACAAACTCATACTGAGTTACCACAGGACCGGGAGTAACACTTAAATTTTCGATGAAAATTTTAAATGTTTCGAGCTTCTCCTGCAATATCCGTGCATTCATCTCAAGTTCTGCTTCATCAACAAATGATTTAGCTTTTTCTGTATTCAGAAATTCAGTACCGGGGAATTTATAATTAATTTCCTCGTCGAGTACAGCAGTCCCAATCAAATTTACCGGTTCTTTTTCGATTGTCTTGGAGCGATTGAGTGTAATATTTAATTGTTTTGTATTTTCAGAGATATCCTCATCGCTTAATTTACTGTCAATGAAGGAATTTTCGCTGTTTAGAGTCAGGTTTGTAGAATTTTCATCTTGAATCTGCATTGGCTCAATTAAAACTGTTTCACTTTTTGATTTATCCTCTTCTATTTCATCAAGACTTGTGAAACTTTTTTCCTTGATATTTTTGAAATTGGGTTTAAATTCCGGAATTTCAACCTCTTTAATAGTCTCATCAGAATTAATTTCAGGTTTTATTTCAGGCACTATTTCAGAAATTGGTTCCTGATTATCATCAACTTTTTTGATCTTGATATTTTGAAATGGATTTTGTTGGTTTTCACTATCCTTAATAGTTGCTCTGTTAATTATAACCGTAGGTTTTCTCTGAATATCTCGAGCAGGCTCAGTATTGGCTTGAGCAGTAACTTGTGTTGTTTGAACAACTTTGCTGTCAACATTAACTTTTTTTGCATTGGAAATATTATGACCATCAGTTTGGCTTTCATCATTCTCATTATCTGAGTCGTCACCAAATGCTTCAGTGATACCGGACTTTGCTTTCCCTAAAAATTCCATAATATTCTGATAAATTGTTTCAAACTTAATATCAGTTCCAAGGTATAAAGTAATGAGCATTCCGCAGATAAATAATATCACAGCACCGACCGAACCTAATAATCCTGAAAATACTGCTGCCAGAAATTGCCCTATAGAGCCACTCCATTCACGAGATAATCCGGAGAAATTTTCAAATGTCATCATTGAGCCCATCATTGCCGAAAAGAGAACTGTCATAATTAGATATACTGTAGTATATTTAATTAAAATATCAGACACTTTATTTCCCGTAAAGATGTATCTTGTCCATGCAATTAAAAAAAGCGGCGCTGGTAAAAATGCAAATCCAACAGTTTTATTATAGATTATATATGAAATCCAGGCTCCGAAAAGCCCTAACCAGTTGCGTGTTGTTGCTGCCTTTGCCTCAACAATAGGGTCACCGGTAAGCAATCCGAAAAGTTCCATAAGAGAAACTCGGGCATTCTCATCATCTTTATGAGTATAGGAAATAAGAGCCAGAAGTAGCAGCACTGCAAAGAAAAAAAGTAATATTGACATTACTTTGTATTGCTTATCGTAAACTCTTGGCTTTTCACTTTTACTTTTGTTGGACTTCATATTTAACTTCAAATAAATTAGTTAATATTCTGAATTATAAATGTGTTAATTACTTAATTATTTTAATTTTGGTTTAATTCGTCGTATCGGGTGTAACTTAATATTTTCTAATGCTTGCACTTTCTGCTATAGCAACAACGTGGCACACATCCATTGACAAGCAAAAATCTAAATCATGAAAAAGTTTGAGTTCTTTAAGACGTTGAGAGTGGTCTCTTGTACTCAGAAAACTTTTCAAATCATTCTTATGGATGTTGTAAAGTTGCATTGATGCCATAGCCGGGTCTGAAATTTTGAAATCCGGCAATATTTTTGTTAATTCAGCTATGAATGCACCGGCGCAAAGCATATCCTCGTAAGAAAGCCTTCCGTCATTGCCCGCACAAAGAAATATTACTTTCTTGGTTATGTCACTATTAATTAAATATTCATTAATAAGATGATTCAAAGTTGCTTTATGATTCACTAATGAGCCTATCAGTCGTAATTTTGCTTGTTTGGCTTTTTGAAAAATCCTTGTTCCATTGGAAGTTGTGAGAATGACACTTCTTCCCTTGACTTTTTCGGGAGAATATTCAAAAGGTGAGTTGCCTGCATCGAATCCGGAGGGCTTTTCACCATTTCGTTCTCCACCTAAAAACCTGACTTCCTTACTTAATCCACTGAATATTTTTACTGCTTTATCCAATCCGTCCACAGGTACAATTTCTTTTGCTCCGCTTTGGAGAGCATAAGCTACGGTCGAACTTGCTCTCAAAACGTCAATCATTACAACTGCCGCATCTTCGAACAAGCTTTCGTGCTCGGGAAAAAATGGTGTTAGATAAGCATCTATCAAAACTGACATTGCTGTTTTCCTCTTTATCTTATTATTTTTGACATAATTTTTATCGTTTCAAAATACAGATTTTTCAAAATGTATTTTTTGCTGCATATAAACTTAATAATTTTTTTTCAAATAGAACTGCAAATAATTGAAATCTCATATCGAATACCGTAATAATTGCAAAAAAAGTTTTATTTTTGATTGTATTGAAAACTGAATTCGGAAAAAAACATATTGGATAAAATAATTATTATTGCCGGACCTTGTCTTGCGGAATCCGAAATTGTAATTAATGAGACAGCGGAAACACTTGCCTCACTCACTCAGAATGCAGGTATTGAATTTTATTTTAAAGCATCATACCGAAAAGCAAACCGTTCGAGCATTAATTCGATATCCGGTATGGGAGACTTACGGGCACTGAGCTGGATTAAGTCTGCGGCAGAAAAATATAATCTTAGGACATTGACTGATATTCATTCTGCTGAAGAAGCTAAAATCGCAGCTAAATATGTAGATTGTCTTCAAATTCCTGCATTTCTGGCACGTCAGACCGATATACTTCTTACAGCGGGTGATACAGGAAAATTTGTGAATATCAAAAAAGGGCAATTTATGGCACCCGAAGATATGCACAAAGCTGCTGCAAAAGTAAAATCCACAGGTAATGAGAAAATTTGGCTTACTGAGCGAGGTACTACTTTCGGCTACCACGATTTAGTTGTAGATTATCGTGGGCTTGTAATTATGGCTGAGTCAGGTTATCCGGTCATATTTGATGCTACTCATTCGGTTCAAAAGCCTTCAATCGGGGAGCAGTCCGGCGGAAGTCCCAAATTTATCGAAAAACTCACCAGAGCGGCGCTTGCTGTTGGTGTTGACGGGATATTTTTTGAAACACATCCCGACCCTAAGAATGCTTTGAGCGATTCTGCTACACAGCTTCCGCTCGACAAAGCAGGTGATTTTATTGACTCTATTCTTCGAATACATAATTTCTTTAAAAATCAATGATAGAATTTAAGCATCATATTAAATATTTAAAAATAGTTTTCATATCTCTTTTTGTGATGTGGATATTAGCATCAGTTACATCTTGCGATATTTTTGATTCAAAAATCGCAAAGCCGGTTGATTCTACTTATGTTTTCCCTGAGCCTGACCAGTCCGGTACTGATATTGAAGTACTTTTTGTTGATTCAGGATATACGAAAGCTAAATTAAAAGCAAAAAAAGGCAGAGTTTTCCAAGATAATCAGGAAACATTTTTAGATGATATGGTTAATGTTGATTTCTACTCCAGATTTTCAGGGGCAAGAATCAGCAATCTGATAGCTGACAGCGCCAGAATTGATGATGTTACCAAAAATATGCTTGCACGCGGAAATGTCGTTGTAATATCTGACAGCACCGGAAATAAACTCGAAACCCAGATACTTGAGTGGAATAATAGAACACAGAAGATATATTCGAATGAATTCGTCAAAATATCAACAAGAAATGAAATAATTACAGGTTATGGCTTTGAGTCTGACCAGAATCTTGAAAATTATAAAATTAATAGAGTTAGTGGAATCAGTTACAGGAATAATTAATATGAGAAGAAATCTAATTGCGGGAAACTGGAAAATGAATACGGACATTCAAAGTACCGGAAATCTTATAAAATCAATTAAAGAATTAATTGGAAATCAGGAATTGAAATCAGAAATTCTGGTTTGTCCGCCTTTTACAAATTTGCAAATCGCAGTTTCTGAATCAGAAGGAAGTTCTATCAAAGTCGGCGGACAGAATTGCGATTTTCACACATCAGGAGCATATACCGGAGAAATTTCGATTGATATGCTCAAATCTGTCGGTTGCAGCTATGTAATTATTGGTCACTCAGAAAGGCGAACTTACTATTATGAAACAGATGAAACTGTGAATTTTAAATTAAAAGCAGCACTATCAGGTGGTATTACTCCAATCATTTGTATTGGTGAGACTATTGAAGAAAGAAATGCCGGCAAGACTTATGACATTCTCGAAAGGCAAATAAGGGGTGCATATAACGATTTATCTGAAGATGATTTAGCTTCAGTAGTCATTGCTTATGAGCCTGTGTGGGCTATTGGTACCGGAGTTTCTGCAACTACTGAACAGGCAGGTGATGCTCATTCAAAAATCAGAAAGTTTATTCTTGATAATTATGGACATAAGCCGGCATCAATCAGAATTTTATACGGTGGTAGTATGAATGACAAGAATTCCGGTGAGCTTCTTGCGTTAGAAGACGTTGATGGCGGACTTATCGGTGGGGCAAGTCTTAAAGCAGAAGCATTCTACTCAATAATTAAATCATCTGAAGAAAACAGTTAATTATTATGAAGCAACTTCCAAATATTTTGAGCTTGCTCAGAATTGTGATTTCTCCGATATTTTTCCTAATGTTAATTTCGGAGAATCCAACTTTGATATGTTTATCATTACCATTATTTATAATTGGTGCCATTTCCGATTATCTGGATGGCTGGTTTGCTCGAAGAATGAAAGCAATCTCGCGATTTGGAAAGTTTTTCGATCCTCTTGCAGATAAATTCCTTACCGGTGCGGCATTTCTTGCTTTTGCTGTGCTCAGTATAGTTCCTCTCTGGATGGTATTAATAATCATATTCCGCGATATTCTTACAACCGCTATGCGTTTTATGCCGCAATCAGGAAATCAGTCAATTACTACTTCCAAACCTGCAAAAATTAAAACTTTTATTCAGATGATATTTATTTTTGTTATTCTACTAACTATTACATTTATAAATTGCCCGATGAATGGTTTTAATCCAGAAAATCTTGTTGCTTTTCTATATTCAGATTTTGTTTATTATTCAATGATGGTTATAGTAGTACTTACTTTGTGGACTTTGATTGATTATTCCAAACAAAACAAACGACCGTTTTGACAAAATATAAAAATATTACCGAAGAGTTGCTTGTAACGTTCTTCTATGTTGGTAAAATCAAGTATGCTCCTGGAACTTTTGGAAGTATGGGCGGTTTATTGATTTTATTCCTGCCGGAATATTTAATTTGGCAGGCAGCGGTTATTTTGTTAGTGCTCTTATTTGGGATTTCAATAAATCCAATTAAAAGGTATGAGATACTGAAAGGAAATGACCATTCATCAATAGTAATTGATGAAGTAATCGGAATGATGATACCATTTGCAAATCCTTTTATTATAATCAGTCCGTTTTGGGTGATTTCTGCATTTATTTTATTCAGGATTTTCGACATTTTAAAACCATATCCAATTAACAAACTTAATGAAAAAAAAGGTGCAATATTTGTACTTTTAGATGATGTCCTTGCAGGTGTGTTTACGATGGTAATTTTACAACTTTTGCAGTTGGGATACCGAATTTCTCCCTTTTTTCTGACTTTTTTTGAAATAATTTAAAAAAAACTGCAAAAAAAATAAAAAAATGCAAAAAAATATTGTGTATATTTAGAAAATTTATTAATTTCACGTTTGAAATTTGTGCGTAACTACAATAAATACAAATAGATTTGAAATTATGACAGATTTTTGCTGAAATTTATTAAATCGAAATGCCTTAATTTAGTTTTTTTTATTAACATAATTTGTTTCATTCACTATCAGGAGAGTGCTTATGGCTATGAACAAACAAGATCTTATTAACGCAGTTGCAGAAGGCTCAGGCTTAAAGAAAGTCGAAGCTGAAAAAGCAATCAAAGCAACCATTGACGCCATTTCAGGAGAATTGGCAGGTGGTGGAAATGTTACCTTAGTTGGTTTTGGTTCATTTTCAGTTTTCGAAAGACAGGCTAGAACCGGTAAGAATCCTCAAACAGGTGCTAGTATCCAAATCGCTGCTAAGAAAGTTGCCAAGTTTAAACCCGGCAAAGCCCTTGCAGAATCTGTAAACCCTGTTGCTGCTAAAAAACCGGCTGCTAAGAAAAAAGCGGCTAAGAAGAAATAAGTTATTTATTTCAGAACTTTATAAGGGCTGTTGCGTAAATGCATCAGCCTTTTTTATATTATAATATTGTACTTACCCACTTTGTTGAGTTTTAAATATTTTCATTTTTTTTATTTCAAAAAGCGAAATGATTCATCCCATAAATTTATTTCAAATAAAAAAATAAAACATTAACAATTATAATACCTAAAAATCGTATAACAAATATTATATAAATTTGAAAATAAAGTAAATCAAATCATTTGGAAAAGATTTGGAAAATAATAGATATTATCAATTGGGGTAAAGATTATTTTGCCAATAAAGACATTGAATCACCAAGATTGAATATCGAACTGATTTTAGGCAAAGCACTTAATTGCGATAGAGTGAACCTTTACACAAGATATGATTTGCCCCTTCAGCCGGATGAACTTTCTAAAATCAGAGAAATGGTCATAAGAAGATCAAAGCATGAACCTCTCCAATATATTCTTGGCTCTACTTCTTTTATGGGTTTGGAAATTAATGTTAATGAAAATGTACTTATACCAAGACCCGAGACTGAAGAGCTTGTTAGTTTGATTTTGCAGAATCACAATAATAAAAAACCACTTAAAATTTTAGATATTGGAACAGGTTCCGGAGCGATTGCTATTTCTCTGGCAAAATTTTTGGATGACTCCGAAGTTCTTGGAATTGATGTATCAGATAGTGCCATTGCAGTCGCAAAGCATAATGCCGTTAAAAATGGTGTAAAGAACATAAGATTTGAAAAAAAAGATTTCTTAACAAATTGTAACTTTTCAGGTAATTGGTGTGTCTTAGTATCAAATCCTCCGTACATTTCAAAAAAAGAATTTGAACAGAGTGATGAAAGAGAGTTGTTTTACGAACCAAGAGTGGCTTTGACTGATGATGGTGACGGATTACTTTTTTACAGGAAGTTTGCTGAAGTTTTTAAAGATATGATGACATCAGATGGCAGATTCTATTTGGAGATTGCTTATAATCAGGCTGCTGATATACAAGAAATATTTGAAGCTGATTATGATTTGCAATTTCATAAGGATTTTGCAGGACACTTGAGAATTGTAGAAGGTTGTGTTAAGAAATAGTTAAATTATAATATTTTACAACGAAATAAGTAAAGTATTTTATAAGATAACAAATATTTCTTTGCCATAAAATATATTGAAAGTATTTTTGTAATATGATAATTGACAAAAATTTACTAATTTTGAAGTTAGTTAATTTTCAAAATTGAAAAATTATATTTTTTTTTAGGAGTTGAATATGTCACAAGTTAGATTGGAAGAGCAAATGGGTGGAGCAATCCTTCACCTGAAAGGGCAATTTATAGGCGGTGCAGAAACAGATGAATTAAAGCAGCACTTGCAAAACTTATCAGAAGCTAATCATAACAGTTTGATTATCAATCTTGATAATGTTACTTATCTTAATTCGACAGCACTTGGGGTGCTTATTTCCTCCCATGCAAATTTTACTAAACGCGGAGGAAAAATTATCCTTTGTAATGTCAGTAAATCAATAGAAAATATTTTTGTAATAACCAAGCTTACACTTGTATTTACAATTGCAGATACTCTTGAAGATGCTAAGAAACTTTTTTAATTTTTTGAAACCAAATATTTTTTTTTTCTAAACGGAGTTTGTTTCTATGAAAAACTTATTTAATGCTATAGTGATAGCACTTTCGCTTTTTGTAGCGTACATGATTTATTTCTTTGTGTTAGGTAATCCTGACAATTTTAATGATCCCGAAATCAAGCATGAGCCAAAGAATGGCAATATATACGGTACAATATATACCGGTGGTCCTCTTGTAGGTCTTTTGTTGTCTTTCGTGCTAATCTCTATAACATTTACATTTGAGCGTTCCTTCTCAATAGGTAAAGCCAAAGGTAAAGGAAACCCTGCCAACTTCATAAAAAATGTTACTAACCTTCTTGCAAAAGGAGATTTGGAAGCAGCACTTGCCGAATGTGATAAACAACGCGGCTCTATGGCTAATGTCCTTAGGTCAGCAATTATCAGATTTAAAGAAATTGAGAATGACCCTGAGTTTCCGGGTGAGAAAAAAGTTTCTGAAGTTCAGAGAGCTATTGACGAATCTATGAACCTCGAAACACCTCTTCTTGAAAAGAACCTTGTAATTCTATCAACTATTGCATCTGTTGCTGTACTTGTAGGTCTTCTTGGTACAACACTTGGTATGATTCGTGCATTCCAGGCACTTGCCGTTTCCGGTACTGTATCAGCTATTCAGCTTTCGATTGGTATCTCTGAAGCACTTTATAATACTGCAGGTGGTCTCCTAGGCGCTATCATATCAATCGTAGCTTACAACTACTTCACAACTAAAGTTGACTCTTTTGTTTATATGATTGACGAAGCGATTTTAAGTATTACTCAGATTTTCACTGTAAGAATTAAAAGCTAAATTTTGCATAACTTAACACAGAAGGAGATGACTCTGTGCCTAAAAATAAACCAAAAAGAACGGGGTTTGTAATTGATATGACCCCGCTTGTGGACATCACTTTCTTGCTGTTGACCTTCTTTATGTTTACTGCAAAATTTAAGTCACAAGCTGAAAGTGAGCAGAAATTCGTAATTGAAAGACCACAAGTTACTGCCGATACTTCCAAAGTACCGGACCGTGATGTTGCGATTATAAAAATAGCTGTTGATTCGGTTACTACAGATACTACTTATTACTATGAAGTTGCTAATGAAGCTGATAGAGAGCAAATCTGGGCTGCTACTGCAGCGGTGCCTGAAGAGCTAAAAGGAAAAGCTCAGCTTCAAGTTTCGCTTGAAGTACTTGATGCATTAATTGAAAATACAAAAAGGATTCGTCCTGAAACAAAATTTGCAATTGATGCCGATAAAAAACTTCGCTTCAAATGGATAAGTGATGCTATGGATGTACTAAGAAGTAATTTTGCTACAAAATTTGACTATGTAACCGAGAAAAAACAGTAACTAATTTATTGATTTAATCGTCTTATGATTAAAATATAATTAAGGAGATAATAAAATGGCCGGTGGTGGTCAACTTAAAGTTGAAAGATCTAAAAGAGGCAAAGCCAGTAAACGAAAGAAACTAAAAAGAGTAGGTTTCCACTTGGATATGACTCCACTTGTGGATATTACATTCCTGCTTTTGACTTTCTTTATGTTTACAACTACAATGGCTACTCCTCAAACTATGGAGATGTCGGTACCACCTGAAAAAACAGAAATCGAAGTTGGCGAGTCAATGCTTCTTACGATTTTTGTCAGGGATGATAATAAGCTTTTCTATGCCCACGGGCAGGAAGACCCGACTGAAATTGAGCTTAAACAGCTAAAAGGTCTTGCCGAAAGGGAAAATCTTAAGCCTGATGTAATGAATAAATTAATTACCGCTCTCAAGCCATCTGAAAATGCAAGTTATGGTACTGTTGTAAGCATTCTTGATGAATTGAACCTTGCTGAAATTGCTATAACTGCTGAAGTTGCTAAGAAAATTGATGAGAACGGTAATCCTACTGAAAGAGAACGCAGATTTACGATTGCTCCTATGAATGAAGACGAAATAGCAAAAATAGCGGAGTTATAATTATGTCAAAATCAGCAAATATCGCAGTAGAAATCCCTACGCCATCCGGTTATGGTGCCGTAGAACTTAAAGCGTGGATTGAAAAGAATACCTATAAAGGATTCATAATTACTGCTTCAATTGTAATATTGTTACTTTTAGCGTATTATTTTATCTCAAAGAGTCAGGAGGCTGCACGAAATGCGGTACCTCTTATGGCTCCAATTGTCAAACTCAGTCTCGAAAATCTTCCACCGCAGGATGCTGAGGCTTTAGAAGCTGCACCTCCTCCACAGATGATTTACGAAACAGGTCCTGCTTCGCGCGCAGGTACTCCAATCGCTGTACCTGATGCCCAGATTTCTGCAGATATGAAAGAATTTGCGAAAATGGACGAGCTATCCCGTGCGTCATCGGTCGGCGGTGATGGTATTGACCTTGGTGGATTTGCAGGTAATATTGATTTGGATAGAAACGCAAGAGTGGAAATCAAAAAGCAAGTTGAAGAAGAGCCTGATATTGATGCCTTCATCGCTGTTGAAAAAGACCCACAGGTTGACCTTGCCAAATTGCAGAAAAGTATTGTTTATCCTGATATGGCTCGACGTGCCGGTATTGAGGGAAGAGTAATTGTCAGAGTTCTTGTTGGTGCTGACGGTAAAGTCCGCCGCTCTGTTATAGAAGATTCTGATAATGTCATGCTCAACGATGCCGCAATTAAAGCTGTTAATGATTATGGTCTGTTTACACCTGCTATTCAGAATGGACAACCAATTACTTGCTGGGTTAGTATTCCGATAACTTTCAGGCTAAGATAAAATTTATCAAAGTTTGTATGTTATCTATTTAAATAATATTAAGAGGTATTACAGTGGCTTACTGCCATTTTGAAATGACTTTAACAGAAAAATGCTTTAGTGCATTGATGTAAGTTATAATAAAATTGGAAAATCAGGCATTGTAATACCTCTTTACATTTTAATAAAGTTGAAAATATGCTGATGCGAATCATTAATTACTCTATACGCGGTTTGATTGTCGTTCTGGGAATTTTAATCGCCACTGGTGTCATTTTAGAAGATTTTGACACTCAAATGAGAATTGTTTTCGGGTCAGTGTTTATACTTTTTGGTTTATATCGTCTTACTATGTATTACTCTCAAGAGAAAAGATACAAATTTTTAGATGAGGAAGATGATGAAAACTGAAAAGTTCATAATAATGTTGCTAACTTTGACATCCCTTCTATCCTGTAATGTCGAGCGTGAGGAGATGGCAGGAGAGAGATACGGCTCAATTAACGCGGGTAAAATTAATGTAGTCTGTGATGAATCACTTTACGGGCTGATGGATTCTGCCTTTACATTATATACAAATGCCTATCCGAAAATAGAACTTGAATTAGAAGTCCTGCACGCCCGCCGAGCAATGGCTCTTCTTCTTTCAGGAGAAACCGATGCAATTATAACTGCAAGGTCATTCCTTAAAGACGAAGATTCATTGATGAAAGCATACGATGTTGACAGACCTGAGATGATAATCGCTTCTGATGCTCTTGTTTTCTTTGTCAAAAATGATTTTCCGCTCGATACTTTAAACGACAAGCAACTTGTTGGAGTGCTCAGCGGCAGAAAAAAATTAATCGACTATTTCCCTGTTTTAAATAAAGAACCTGAATTTGCATCAAATATTACAAATTCCTCAGAATTTGCAAATCTGCAAAATTTAGTACTAAAGGGCAATGAGTTAATAAAATATATCAATACCTTTAATGGAATTGACTCGGTTATGGATTATGTATCTCAAAGTTCCAATGTAATAGGAATTGGATATTTATCCCAAATTTATGGAAACAGTGATTTCAAAATGCTTCAAATTGGTTTTATTAATCAAAATGGAACAAGGATTTTTCCGCAGGTAGTTCATCAGGGATTTATCGTACAGGGAAAGTATCCTTATATTTCCAAAATCAGAGTTTATATTAAAGAAGATAATAAAACTGCCCCATTTTTTTGGTTTGCTTCATATCTTTCCAAAGAGGCAGTTGTACAGAAGTATTTATTGGATAAAGGCATAGTTCCTGAATATGCCAAATTCAAACTTAGACAAGAAAAATAATAACATTTATTAAAAGGTATAGTTAAAAGATGAAATTTAAATTAGTATTACTGGCAATTTTAATTTTTGCAACAGTTGATGCATTTACGCAATCAGCAAACAAGATGAAAGAAGCCGTATCTGCACGTGATTACGAAAGTGCTGTGAATTATGCTGTGGATGCAGTAAAAGAAAATCCAAAAGATGTTGAAATATTGCTGCTTGCCGGCGATGTTTTTATAGAAATGGATAGATTGAATGAAGCTTATGATGCCTACCAGAAAGCGTATAATTCAGATAAAAAGAATATCAATGCCCTCAATAAATATGGCAGAGCATTATCTATGTCAGGGAAGCACAATGAAGCTATCGAGTTTCTTATCGAAGGTGTCAAAAAAAATCAAAAAGATCAATCTGTATATCTTGAATTAGCCAATGCTTATTTGCGTACAGATTCACTTAATAGAGCAGAAATGTTAATTACTCAGGCACGTGAACTTGACAAGAAGTCACCTGCCGCATTCATTGCTTTAGGGGATTTATATCTTCGTCAGCGAGTTTTTGAGCTTGCAAGAATGAATTTTGAAGAAGCTCTTCTTCTTGATGACAAAAATGTAGATGCCCGCGTAAAGCTTGCTATTGCATATTTCAGGCTTGGAAATCAGGAAACTGACCAGGAATTGATGAATGAACTCTATAACCGCTCTCTTGACGAGTGGAACAAAATTACTCAACAAGACCCAAATAATGCACGTGCATTCTATGAGCAAGGTCGTTTGCTATTCTTTGGTGGTCAATATGGAAATGCAGCTAAATCATTAAATAATTTTGTAATACTGCGTCCTTCCGGCTCACTTGGCAGATGGTATTTAGCTCAATCACTTGAGAAAATTGGTGCCTGTGATTCTGCTATTAAGCACCTTGATATTGTAGCAGGCGAGATTGACTCAGTTCGTAAACAAGCAAATTATTTAAAAGCATTGTGCTTATTTGATACAAAGCAATATGACAAAGCAGTTAAACAGTTTGAATTTATTTCGCAAGATACAGCTTTACCGGCAATTGATATTCAACGTTGGGGACAAGCTCATTTACTGCTTGATGATACTCTGAAAGCACTTGAAATTTGGGAAAAAGCTGTGGAAGTTGACCCGGAAGCAAGTTGCAGAATTATGAATCAAATGGGTATCCTATATCAAAAATTGAAAATTTATGACAAATCAATAGCTGTACTAAACAAAAGAATTAATGTTGGAGCTTGTACAGACGAATATCAGCATATAGTATATTATTATTTGGGTTTATCGCATATTCAGTCCGGTGATGCTCAGGGAGCAATTGAACCTTTGCAAAAATCAATTGAAGCCAACAACGAATTCTTATTTTCCAGAATATCACTTGCCGATGCGTTTGCTTCGCTCGAAAATTTCAATGCAGCTGACAGCATTTTTAAAAGTACTATAGAAATTGCTAAAGGAGATACTGCTAATAATGGTTTTGTTCTTACTCAGGCTTACAGTAAATTAGCCGGTATGTATTTGGATATGAAGAAATTCAATGAAGTGGCAAAAATTGCTGAAGACTGGGCGAAAGTTTACGAAAATGAACCTTTTGCTTATCTTTATGCTGCTATTGCTTATCATAATTTAAGCAACGGAAAACTGGCATGCACAAATTACAGAAAAGTATTAAAGCTCGATCCAAAAAATGCCAGTGCATCTAAAAATTTGAAATCTCTCGAAGATGCAGGTCAATGTCAATAGTTGCTGAATAAAGTTCTGAAATTTGAATTTGAAAAAATGTCATTTTGAAGCTAAAGCTCAGAGTGACATTTTTTTTATGATTGTGGGTTTAATTTTTATTGATATTAAGTAAATGAAGTAAACTCATCCATTAATTTTCAAATCAAATTCAATATTTTTGTCATGCTTTTTATAAAAATAGCCATCAAAAAATGCTTTTAATACTGTTTTGTACTCGGATAATCCTTTAGCGCGACTAAGCCACGAAATAAGGTAGCCAAATGGTCTCATAACTCTTACTTCAAAAGGTGCATTGAGTACATCGAGGGCAATCTGATTTCTTATCATATAATATGTTTTCCAATCGAACCTGCCAAGTTCGCCCACAGGAAGCAGTCTGTCCGAAACAGCGTTTGAGATAATGAAACTCTTGTATCCTTTTTTAACTGCACGAGAAAAAAAATCAGTATCATCGGCATAGATAAAGAATCCAAATTCTGGCAGTCCGATATCGGTGATTAAATTCCGATGAAAGAGCGGTCCTTCAAATGTTATCCCTTCAGCAGGGATTATTCTTTCGGTTGGAATTTCAGCATCAATTATCCTTTTCCAGATACTTTTGAATGGATTTGAATAATTCAGCTCCAATGTATCGCCCTGATTTACTTTTCCGTCCGGATTAAGCCTGAGAGGCACGTGAATACGATTTTCGTCAATAGCGGCAAGCAAATTTTTGAGTGCATCCGTTCTCGGAATGACATCATCATCCATAAGCCAAATCCATTCAGAGCCGGTTTCGTAGCAATATTTTGCTGATGTAAATTGCCCGCCTGAGCTTCCCCAATTTGGCTGTGTTATGACTTCTATTCCGTCGCAAGTTTCAAGAAATTCAGAAGTACCGTCAGTTGAGGAGTTGTTTACTACTATAATTCTATCAGGTTTTCGGGATTGATTGTTTAGAGCAATTATCAGCTTTTTTAGAAAGTCTAATCTGTTGTATGTAACTATAGCTGCACTTATGTTCATATTTTATTCAGAAATTTATTTATAAAATCAATTAAAATTTGAGAATCGTAATCCCAGTTATATTTGTTATTAAATGCACTTTTGGCATTTTCGGACATTCTTGAGTAATCTAATGTATCAATTTGCGAAATAGTTTCAGCAGCAGAATCAATATTTCTGAAATCTACTACAATTCCTGCACCGGTTTCCTCAATTATTCGCTTCAAAGGATGCACATCCGAAACTATTACAGGCTTACCGAAAGCAAAATAATCAAATATTTTATTGTGAATTGTGAAGTTGTTGAAATCATTATGCTCGTAAGGAAGTACTCCAAAATCACAATTAGAAATGATTTCAGGTAGTGAAGTATAATCATAAGCTCCTGAAAATATTATATTTTTTGGAGCACTTGCTGATTGATGAATTTGAATAAGTTCATCAAGTGATTCACCTGTACCTGCAATTACGAAATTGAATTTTGTATGATGCTTGTTTATTAAAAGTAAAGATTTTAAAAACGGTGTAATTTTTTTCTCATCAGTTAGGTAACCATGATGACAGATTGCAATTTTATTTTTATCATTTTTTGATTTATGTGAATAATCTCCAAACGATCTTGGTGGTGTATTGTGCACAACGGAAATCTTTTCGGCTGGGAAATTATAAGTTGAATTCAGCCTTTGAATTTGCTCTTCGCAGACAACAATGATCCCATCCATCAGCTTTACAGATAATTTTTCAGTCCATTCAGCTACACCTAAAAAATGAAATAGAAAGCGGTTAAGGATTCCTGTGCGGTATTTTCTCCAAAGTCTCATTAGTGCAGGATAATTTTCCGCCATATCCATAATTACAGGAATTCCAAGCTTTTGGGCGGCTTTTGCAGATTGCTCTGCTATCATAATCTCACGGACTATTATCAAATCTGCTTGAATCTCTTTAGCAGATTCCAAAACAGCATTGTACCAAAATGGATTAAATGGAACAGGCAGAGTTTTGATTCCACTCAATCCCTTTCCCTTCCTTATAATGTTGAAATTTTTATAATTTTCTCTTTCTTTTTCTTCTTCATTATGAAGGGCAAGTAAAGTAGTATTCGCTCCGGTATCAGCAAGGCAACTGCATACTTTATCAATGCGAATATCCCATGGGAATCGGCTTTTCCAGACATATAATATTTTCTTCCCGACTAATCCCATATAATTATAACTTTTTTCCGAAATATTTTGGATATTTAATCACAAGTAATTTCTCTACTTTTTCCCAAACATAAACAAGTAAAATGAAAAATAATACAATTCCGATTGCTGATATAATAACTTCTGTGTAATTTTGAGATTTTCCAATATAATATTGAAAACCATGATTATAAGCTGTACCGTAAATAACAAAAATATGAATTACGTAAATCATCATTGTTTTCTTACCGACGGATGACAGAATTGGCGGTATTTTGATATAATTTGAAATTAATGCAAGAATGCCTAAAACTATAAACGTATTTCCAAGATGAAAGTATAAAAAGTTGTGATGAAGCAAATAATGAAAATTTGAATCTCCTGTGATATTAAAGAGAAAATCGAGCATCGAACCGCTGTAATATCTGAGTAATAATCCAAGTGCAAGCATAACAAGGGCAAAAATTCTGTTAAATGCTATATTTACCCGCTTGGAAAGCAAATATCCAAGCAAAGCTCCCCAAAGCACAAATCCAGCCCATGGCACTATTGGAAAGCCGGAGCCATACTCTTTTGTAAAATAATTTGCTATTGGCAGCGGGAAAATATTCAACCAGTCGAAAAATCTGAATTCAGGATACAAATAAAATGACATAAATGCAAAAATAAAGAAGTAAATCCAAATATATACTCTTGTAATTTTATGTAATAAATAGCTGATGATGACAAGTCCCAGTCCGAATGCTATACAATGCAAAGCATCAACGGCAAATGAATTTGAATATTTAGTAAAGCTGAAATTATCCAAATCAAAAAGCATACTTGGATTAAATCTAAGTAAATAGCCAATCAGCAGGAGTAGGAATACTCTTTTGATACCTTTGAAAAATCGATCATTTTCAGCAATTGGTAGTTTTTTTCTTAGTAGTAAGTATGAAAAAATAGTTCCCGAAGAAAAGAAAAACACAGGTGCTGTAATTCCCCGCATATGGTCCCACCAAGCAAAAATCCAATTGGAGCTGTCTCGGAGTGCAGGTTCTATCATTGCATCAACCCAATGCCCCTGTATCATCATAAGGATTGCATATGCACGCATAACATCAATAAACAGAAGTCTGCTGGATTGCTTGCTGTGGTCTAATGTTGTAGTTTGATTATTTTGCATCAAAATCCTTCCATTCTGATACAGTTTTCCATGCTACATCCTGTAAATAAGCTGCATCCTCAGCATCAAGATTATTTATGAAATGCGAATTAGATGCGGACTGACCGGTTAGAAAGCTATAGAAAACGCAAGCCGCCAGATATGTCCCATTCGGGCTTGGGTGCTTAAAATCAGTATACATTTCCATTTCAGGTTTTTGAGAAATCACTTTTTGCCAGGCAATACCAACCGGTACAACATCGCATCCCAATTCTGATGCTACTGTCATATAGGATTTCGATATTATCGGTCCCATTTCGGGGTTGTCTTTGTAGCTGAAAGTCATATAAAATATAGCGTTTGCACCATTGCGGCGAATCTCGTTTACAAATAATTTGGAATATTTATAAAAATCCTCTGTGTTAACAATAGGACCATTGCTATATTCCTGAAGAACGACTATGTCCCATTTTTTTTCACGAATTTTCTTTAGTGCCTTGCCCTTTGAAAAATGTCCCGAAAGTCTTTCTCCACCAGGTGCTACTTTTTCGGAATATATCAGCATTTCCGGTTGTGACTGTTCAAAAAGCTTTTTCATCATGTTGTCAAGACCACTGTTGTAATGAGTGAGACTATTGCCTATGAATAAAATTCTTAAGGGCCTTTTGGTATAATCCTTCTTGCCTGAGTGTGAGCAACTCAGGGTAAGAAGTGCTAAAATTAAATATATTAAAATGCGATATTGCAATATTAAATTTTCGAAGATAATAAAAAAAATAAGACATTCCACTAAAGAAACGTCTTAACCATAATTTTGGTAACTAAAGCACAAAAAAAACTTTATTTTAGAAAAAAACGTATTCGTAGATAAACTTCTTCAATAACTTTCTCTCACCGGTATATATATATTCTTCAGTAATATTGCCAAGTGAATTATAATGATATGTTATTATATTAGTCAATAATCCTTGTGAATTAAATTTGAAAATATTGACCACTCTTAAAGTTGAAATATAAGAAATACTGTCTCTTGAGAGGTTGCCTGCATCGTTTTTTGTAACTTTTTCGATAAGTTCACCGGTTTGGCTGTAACTATAATCAATGTTGAGATTATCGTCAACAGAACTGCCATTAGTCATTGTTCTTTTGATTACATTACCAAATTCATCATAAGTGAAAGTGAAAACATTCTCAACTGAACCGTTTGTATTATAATTAGTTTGCCTGATAACACGCCTGTTTTTGTCATACTCATATTCTACTTTTTTTTCGGATTTTTTTTCTCCGGTTTCATCAAATGTGCTTTTAAACTCAACTCCGACATTCGTTTCGTAAGAATAAGTTGATTTAGAAATGATTATTCCGTCATCAGAGAAGTCTTCCTGAATTATAACATTGCCACTAATATCAAATTCTTTATACATAACTCTGGAAAGTTTTACATCTGATAGAGTGTCAACTTTCCATTTTGAAAGACTTTTAATTATAAGCGAAGGACTTGATACAGGATTAACAACTCCGTCGCATCCAGCTATTAACAAAGCCAGAGACAAAATTATGCAATATTTGAATTTTGTAGTCAAAATTTTTAAAAAATATTTATACAATGCACTTTTATAATCTGAAAATTAACTATAATATTGCAAATAACCAAATTATTTTTAATTTTTATTATAAAATATGAAGCTATTTTAAACAAAATGGTAAGAGGTGATAAAAAAATAACAAAAATACTTAAGCTTTTTATAATTAAATTTGATAATTAGCTGAATAAGTATTATTTATGTAATAATTCTGAAAGATAATTTTAAATTTATTATTGTGAGAAGGGTATGAACAAATTAGTACTTGTTCCGATTGCAGACGGAACTGAAGAAATGGAAGCTGTAATTATAATTGATATGCTTAGGCGAGCGGGTGCTCAAGTAACAATCGCCGGAATTTCTGATACAGCGAAATGCTCACGTAATGTTAAAATAAAGTCAGATATTCTGATTGACAGGATCAAGGATGATTACGAATTTGATATGATTGCTATTCCCGGAGGTATGAAAGGAGTTGAAAATCTTCTGGAATGTACTCGTTTGCGGGAGATAATTGAAACAAATAAAGGCAGAGCATATTTAGCTGCGATTTGTGCTGCGCCTTTGATATTTGACAGGTTTGGACTCCTCTCAAATGATGTCCATATCACATCTCATCCGGCAGTAAAAGATAAGTTTACACACGGACATTACTCTGAGGGTACTGTTGTTGTAAGCAATAATTTTATTACAAGTCGTGGTGCAGGTACTGCTTTTGAGTTTTCGCTTGAGCTTATTGATAAATTATTCGGAAAATCTGTCGCTGAAAAAGTAGCAGATGATATTATGTTTGGGAGATAATAAGAGAATGGACGATGTGAAATGCGCCGAAATAACTATACATGGATTAGTTCAGGGTGTAGGTTTCAGACATTATGTTTACAAGAATGCTATTTCGATTGGACTTAAGGGTTATGTCAGGAATATGCCTGATGGTTCAGTATTTATATATGCAGTCGGAACTCATGAACAGATTCAACTAATATTCCAAATAGCTTCAAAAGGACCTCCAAGGTCCGGTATAATTGACAAGCATTTAAAATATCTTATTGAATTTGAAGTTTTTGATAATTTCTCAATCAGGTAATTTGCGGTCATTTTAAAATTGAAAAATAATATTATAATATCAAAATTTTGTCATATAAATTTTACAAGATTTTTTATCTTGTTTATTAGTTTTATTCTATTTAGTAGCAGAGTTAAATCAGAAGTTTTTTTTGAACTTCCGCATCGTGACAGTCTGCTGCCTAAAACTGCTTTGGTACTTAGTGGTGGTGGGGCAAGGGGCTTAGCTCAAATTGGAGTTCTTCAGGGATTTCAGCAGAATGGTATCAAATTTGACTACTTAGTTGGAACAAGTATAGGTGCTATAGTTGGAGGGCTTTATGCAAGTGGCTACACACCTGATGAGCTTGAGAGTATCCTAAGTTCAGCAAATTGGAAGGAAGCTGCAGCTCTATCAAATTCGCACATAAGAAAGCAGTTGTTTATAGACCAAAAGCAGATTTATGACAGAAGTCTCATTACCTTAAAATTCAATAAATTCAACTTTGTAGTTCCGGAAGCAGCAACAGAAGGTACAGCTTTCGATAAATTTCTTCAAGAGCTATTGTGGTATGGTACATATCAACCTGTAACTGATTTTAATAAATTAAAAATTCCATTTCGTGCTGTTGCAACGGATTTGGTTTCGGGGAAATCTGCTTCCCTTAATAATGGTAACCTGTCTAAAGCCGTTCGGGCAAGTGCTACAATTCCACTGAGATATTCACCTATTAGAATGGACTCTATGATTTTGGTAGATGGTGGAATACTTTCAAATTTGCCGGTTAAACAAGCAATGGAGTTCAAGCCCGAGCTTGTTATTGCAGTCAATACTACATCACCAATTTACGATGCTAATGAACTCAGCTCTGCCTGGGCTATTGCTGATCAGGTTCTTTCAATTGCTATGGAAAAGTTTATAGCTGAAAATGAAATGAATGCCGATGTTGTCATCCGTCCTGAATTGGGAAATTATTCAAATGATAATTTTAATGATATCAATAATTTGGTGTTGCTTGGAAAGAAATCATTTGAAAAAAGTTTAAATGAAATTCGCCGTAAAATTACGGATGTAATTTACAAAAAAATATCGCAAATAATTGATGATGTGTATTTACCAAATGAAGAAAATATATTTATTGTTAAATATGATGGATTCACAGAACTGCACAGGAATTATCTTGAAGAAGTATTTCCTTCAATCGAAAACAAGAAGGAATTGTCCAAATTAATACTTTATCTTTATATGATTGATGAAGATTATTACTCAAATTTTAAAATTCATATAAATGAAAATACTATTACAGTTTATGCAGATAGTTTTGACATAATAAGCAAAATAAACTGCAATCTGCCAAACCACATTTCAGACAATCTTCAAAGACTAACGGAAAAATTCCTTAATTTACCTGCAAAGCCCGATATAATTGAAGGATTTAAGGAGTCAATCCTCAGATATCTGCATAGTGAAGGATATTCGTTTGCTTCGTTTAAAGAATTGACAAATTCTAAGGGTATTATTAATATCAAATGTAATCTTGGAAGAATTGATTCAGTACATTTTTCTGGAAATGGTAACTTAAAAGATTTTCTAATAATGCGAGAACTTGAATTTGCAGTAGGAGATACAGCAACAGCTAAAGATTTGCTACAATCAATTGATAATTTGAATGGAACTCTTTTGTTTGAAAATGTAGAAATTATTCCTGAAATTAATTCCGAAAATGGTATTAATATTAACGTGAGAACTGAGCCTGCTCCGGATCAAACCTTGAGATTAGGAGGTAGAATTGATAATGAGCGGAACGCTCAAGCCGGCGTTGATTTCGTGCAAGAAAACTTCAATAATTATGGTGCCAGAATTACTCTTAGGGGAGTGTTTTCTTCATCCTATTTTCAAACGAGTTTAAATTTGGAGAATACAAGGATTTTTAAATCTAAATTCAGCTCAGGATTAAATTTATATTATGTCAATCGCGATATGTATGAATATACAATAGATGAAACCCGCTTTGGTAAGCGTTTTGGCAATACACGAGAATTTAATATTTTTTCTGAAAGAGCCGGAGTCAAGTCATTGTTCGGTACTCAGCTCGAAAAAAATGGCAGGTTGTTTTTGGAATTAAGGCATGAGTTTCAAAGATATTATATAGGACAAGAAAATACTATGCAGGGTTTTAACCGCTTAACTACTGCAAAATTTGGGACACTTTTTGACAGTCGCAATCGTCCGTATTTTGCAACCAATGGAAGACTGATTGAGATTTCATTGGAATCAAGCATCATTCAGGATGGAGATAATCCGGGTTTTTCAAAAGCAAAATTTCAATACTTAAGCCATTTCAATATTGGCAATTTGACTATTACACCATCACTTCTTTTTGGCATGGCAGATATTACAACACCTTTTTTGGAATTTTTTACGCTGGGAAGTGAGTGGAGTTTCTTTGGTATGAGAGAAGAGGAGCATCGCGGAAGGCAGATTTTTAGCGGAAGTATGAGTTATCTTTACAAATTGCCTTTTGATTTTTATTTTGATACTTATTTATATGGTCGCTATGATATCGGAGCTGTTTGGCTTAATCCTGATGATATCAAGTTAGCAGGACTTATGCATGGTGCCGGCTCCGGCTTAGCGTTTGATACTCCGCTTGGTCCGGCTCGCTTTTCTTTGGGTAAAAGTTTTTATTTTACACAAAATCCCAATGATATTAAATTTGGACCGACCGAATTTTATTTTGTAATTGGAATTAATTTGCTATAATATGGAAAATTTTCTACATAATTATTTTACTTTACTTGGAGCCGCAGTAGAAATTCCTCTGCTTTACGATATTTTCGTAATTCTTGGGGCATCTGTTATTGTAGTTCTTATTTGTAAGAAATTAAATATTCCTTCAATATTAGGTTTTCTGATAACTGGAATAATAATTGGTCCATCTGCTTTAAACATTCAGAGCGGCACGACCGAAATTGAAATGATGGCAGAAATCGGAATTATTCTGCTGCTTTTTATAATAGGTCTGGAGTTTTCTCTTGCAAGTTTATCGGCAATCAAACGGACTGTACTCTTAGGTGGTTTGGTTCAGGTGGGAGGCACAATTATTATAACTGCCCTTCTGCTTATAATATTCAATTTTGAGATTGCAAATGCTGTATTTTTTGGCTTTTTGTTTTCATTAAGCAGTACCGCAATTGTTCTGAAAATGGTGCAGGAAAGAGGTATAATGAATAGTCCTCACGGAAAAATATCAATAGCAATTTTGATATTTCAGGATATTATTGTTGTGCCGATGATTTTATTCACTCCGATAATAGCCGGACAATCTGACAATGTTACAAAAGAATTAATTTTGCTTGCTGCAAAAGTAATCATAATTGTTATTATTTTAATTTTAAGTGCGAGATATTTGGTACCAAGACTTCTTTATGAAGTTGCAAAAACTAAAAGTCAGGAGTTGTTCATACTTACAATTGTCGTTATTTGTGTATCAACTGCATGGCTTACCAATCAGGCAGGGTTATCGCTTGCATTGGGTGCATTTATGGCAGGACTTATAATTTCAGAATCGGATTACAGTCATCAGGCAACAGGTAATATCCTGCCATTCAGGGAGGTATTTACGAGCTTCTTCTTCGTTTCGATAGGTATGCTTCTAAATCTTGAATTTTTGTTTGAGCATATATTGATAATTCTTGGTTTGACAATTGCAGTAGCTGTGATGAAATTTGCAATTGCGGGTTTAGCAGCACTTATTCTCGGATTTCCAACAAGAACGGTAATCTTAACAGGACTTTTGCTTTTTCAGGTCGGAGAATTTGCATTTATTTTATCGCAGAGCGGCGTAAGTGCCGGACTGCTTTCCGGTGAGTACTACCAGTATTTTATAGCTGTATCAATACTGACAATGGCACTAACTCCATTTCTAATTACAAAAAGTGATGCTATTTGTAATTTTATTATCAGAACACAAATTCCTCAAAAAATATCTCAACTACGAAACACACCTGCTTCAAAAGAAAATATTGACGATATTGTGGAACATTTGGAAGACCATATTGTCATAATAGGTTATGGACTTAATGGCAGAAATGTAGCAAGAGCCGCAAAACATCTTGATATTCCCTACATCATTCTTGAGATGAATGCCAACACAGTAAAGAATGAACTTGAAAAAGGTGAGAGAATTATCTATGGTGATGGAATTAGTCCGCATATACTTGAGCAGGTACATATTGAAAATGCACGGGTAGTTGTTGTTGCAATTTCTGATACTGCTGCAATTAACAGAGTTATTGCCGGCATAAGAGCATTAACCAAGTCTGTTCATATCATCGTTCGTACAAGATTTATTAATGATATTGAAGAGCACATGAAAATCGGAGCTGATGAAGTAATTCCTGAAGAATTTGAAACTTCTATTGAAATTTTTTCGCTTGTGTTGCATAAATATCTTGTGCCAATAGATTCAATTGAAGAAATCACGGAAAAAATCAGGCAGGATAATTATAATATTTTCAGTCAGCTTAATAAATCAAGAGATATTGCTAATGATTTTAAATTACCGAATCTGAATATTGTTATACTTACTGTCCAAAAAACGGGCAGTTCTTTACTTGGTAAAAGTCTTTCAGAAATAGATGTACGTAATAGATTTGGAGTTAATATTATTGCTATCAGAAGAAACGAGGAATTTTTAGAAAGAATTGACCAGAATACGCAAATCCTTAAAGACGATATACTTTATGTACTTGGAAAAACAGAGGATATAAGAAAATTTTATGATAAAATTTCGACATAAAAAATTTAATACATTTCCTGCCACAAAAGAGTCATTTTGCCTTTGTGGCAGCACCAAAAATCAATTTGTGAGCTAAAAGAACCTTAAAATTAACAAATTGTCTGATCAAGATTAATCTTTCACGAACTATTTATGCTAATAACTAGATATTTCTCAATTAGCAATTCAAAGTAAATATTCTCGTCTATACCATCACACAAATAAAAGAATGAATAATTTATGAGTAGATTTGGAAATTTAGGTGGTGGCAAAATGTTTCCACCTGTTATAAAGACTTTATTAATTGCAAATGTTGCAATATTTTTATTGCAGCACTTTTTTATTGGAACTTTAACTTTCGGCGGAGTTCCGCTTGGAAGAGTATTCATACAATATTTTGCACTCTGGCAGATTAATTTTGATAATTTAATTCCTTTTGCTGCTGATTATCAGTTTTATCCATGGCAAGTTATTTCTTATCAGTTTATGCATGCTGATTTCTGGCACTTGCTAATGAATATGTTTGCATTATGGATGTTCGGTAGTGAGCTTGAAAATAAATGGGGTGGCAAAAGATTTATTCTTTACTATTTGCTTGCCGGAATCGGTGCAGCGATAATTCACATGATGATAACTCCGTTTTTTGGAGAAGTAAGACCTACTATTGGAGCTTCGGGAGCTGTTTACGGAATTTTGCTGGCATTTGCATTAACTTATCCGAACCGTCCGATTTTTATGTTTCCGCTGTTTATTCCTGTTCCTGCAAAATATTTTGTAATGATATTTGCAGGATTGGAGCTTATCAACGGAGTGAGCGGAGTAAGTGGTGTTGCTCACTTTGCACATCTTGGAGGTGCTCTGACAGGACTTATTATGCTTAAGTTTGGTCGTCAGATTGGTTTTGAAAAACTTGTTTCCTGGGTTTCCGGGGGACAATATTATGATAATAGTTTCAATACTGGTGGAACGATTGGAGGTTATGGTGAAAGCAATTATTCGCGTCCCAAAGCACCGATTTTTCAGGCAAAATGGACAACTGTAAAGGAAACACCTGTTGAATACAAACAAGAAACTCATTCAAAGAAGTATGTAATTGATGGGGAAGAAATTACGCAAGTTAAGATTGATATTATACTGGACAAAATTTCTGCTTCAGGTTATCAAAATTTAACTGAAAGAGAGAAATTTATCCTTACTGAATTGAGCAAAAAACTTTAATTTATTTAACTGAAATTAGTGAGATTATGGATTTGATTAATAATGGTTTGGAATTGCCGATTATAAATGGAAGCGGCAATGGACATAGTAAAGATGATATCGTCAGAGCAGCTGACAGATATCCGAGGAGAAAGTCCAGACAGGTTATGATAGGCGGCATACCAATTGGTGGTGGGGCGCCGGTTTCGGTTCAGACAATGTCCAAAACAAAAACTTCCGATATTGAGGCGACGGTTGCTCAAATCAAACGTTGCGAGGAAGCCGGTGTGGATATTGTCCGCGTTACCGTAAATAATAAGGAAGCTTCGGAAGCAATTGGTGAGATTGTCAGGCGTGTGAATGTGCCGATTGTTGCAGATATACATTTCAATTATATGTTTGCCTTGAAAGCTATTGAAGCAGGTGTTGCGAAAGTGAGAATAAATCCGGGTAATATCGGGAAGGTTGAGAGAATTCAGAAAGTTCTCTCGGCAGCTAAGGAAAGAAATATTCCTATTAGAATTGGTGTAAATTCCGGCTCGCTTGAAAAAGAAATTCTTGATAAACATGGCTATCCAACAGCTGAAGCGTTATTTGAGTCTGCTATGAAGCATGTTCAGATTTCGCAGGAATTTGGATTTGAGGATTTGATTATTTCAGTTAAATCTACTTCTGTTCCGCTTATGATTGAGGCTTACAGACTTATTGCCGAAAGAACTGATTTCCCGCTGCATTTAGGTGTGACAGAAGCCGGCAGAATTCGGGTCGGCACAATCAAATCAGCAGTAGGTATTGGTACACTGCTTGCCGAAGGAATTGGAGATACTATTCGCGTATCACTGACTGATGAACCCGAAAGGGAAGTGGAAGTGGGCAAGGAAATTCTTCGGACTTTGGGTTATGCCCAGCGGAATGTAGAAATTATTTCATGCCCGACTTGCGGAAGACTTGATGTGGATTTATTCAAAATTACTGAGCAAATTGAAGATGCTGTTAAGGATATCAAAAAGCCTATGACTGTGTCAATTCTCGGTTGTGCTGTAAATGGTCCCGGTGAAGCACGTGAAGCCGATTTGGGTGTGGCTGCAGCAAAAGGTAAAGGACTTTTATTCAGAAAAGGTGTACCACTAAGATATGTGCCTGAGGAAGACATAGTTACTGAACTTCTTAAAGAAATTCATGCCTTTGTCCCTGAAAGCTGATTTTACTATATTTTGAGCGACTAACATAAAAAGAAACACGGTATGCACCCGGTCCGAGTGGAGCTTTCAGCGATGATTGAACATATTCTTTATAGTACTGAAAATTTGGTTCTAATTGGTTTGCATCGAGATATGAAGGCACAAGTCTCAATCCGATATAGGCGCTATCCACTACCGGGTGAGGGTAGCGCTTTTCCCATAGATTGTGATTAATATTTGGATAAGTGGTGTAGCCATGCACACTCACATACGGTACTTTTGCTGTAGAACTGCCACCCCTATGGAAATAGTCCGGTGAGGCATACTTTGTTGCCCAATACCAGCCACCGTTTTCAAAGGGTTGTCCAATATAATAATCGCAGTTATAAGCACTGTCTGGATAACTCGATATCAAAGAAGGAGGCCAATCAGCAGGGTAACTATGGCAAAAACCAATACATTCCATAAGTTTATTATAATCATAATCATCCGGACCACTTAAGCCATTTGGATAAGTTGTGTCTTTATGATTCTCAAAACTACCATTACGTATCCATTGAGATTTGGAATACTGAAAAGATATAAAAAAACAGTCAGTGTTAAAACTGTTATTAAGCCGATTTTTGTTAAATCGTTTTTCATAAAATAACCTCATTAATTTTTTATAAAAAATACTGTTTTAGAAATGAAATCATTATTTAGTCGTAGGCAATAAGTACCTGAATTAAGAGAACTGACATCAATTGATTTATTAAAATCAAATTTGTCTGATAAAATTATAAAACCTTTTAGGTCTATAACTTCGTAGAAATTGTAATCAATCTCTGAAATGATGGTCAAAATATCATTTACCGGATTTGGAAAAACTATTTTTTGAGAAATTAAACTATGATTTTCATCAACATTAAGAATGACTCCACCTTTTCTATAGATGTTTACACCTCTTTGTTTCCATACTTCTCCTGATTCGGGTATATGTGTAACTTGAATCCAAACATTCTGTTTCTTATCAACATAAATTCTTAAAACCTGATTGCCGTGAATTGGTGAATTTAACTGATTAAATATTGTCCATTCAATCCCATCGAATTTTATTAAACCTGTAGAATGACCTGTTGAGCACCATACATTGTTTTCTTTATCAACAACCACATTTAGAATAGGATCTTTAACTCCAATTTTCGTTATGTCGAAGTATTCCCATGTTGTACCATCAAATTTGTAAAGCCCGAATGTAGAGCCAGCCCAGATATGGTTTTTTTTGTCAACTACAATAATTGGATAAGAATTAGCTCTTAATGACGTATTCGTACTATCATAAACAGTCCAATTCTGATGGTCATATTTAATCAAACCAGGAACTCCAACTGCTGTAATCCAAATATTATTATTTTTGTCAACTGCTATTGAATTAATTGTAACCTGAAAGGGATGTAATCGTTTGAAAGGAGCATTAGTTTCATCAAACAACATACATGATTCTCCATCAAATCGTACTAATCCTTCACCGTTAAATCCAAGCCAAAAAATTCCGGTACTGTCTACACTTATATAACTGGGATATGGTCCCGGTAAGCCAATTTCCTGAAAGTTGTTTTGGTCCCAGCCAATTAAAGTGTCGCCAACTAATTTTTTTAGACCTGAGCCAACCATCCAGATATTCCCTTCTCTGTCATAAGCCATATCAGCCGCAGAAAAATTTAGAGTATCAACAGCTTCCAGAGTTTCCTTAAAGATTTTGAATACCAATTGGCGGTTAGTACCAACCCACATATACTCACCATCTTCGATGAAGCAACTAGCGAGGTAGCCATCCCATAACTCGGGTCTGTCATTGAGGAAAAATTTCCATTCATCCTCCTCGGCATTTGCAGGCGGCGATAAATACCCCGCCACGATTAACAGAACTGCAAATAATGCTATTCTGATGTTAAAAATTCTGTTTGTAAAATTCATAAAAAGACTCCTTTAATTTTTTATAAAAAATACTGTATTAAAACTTTGTCCGTTTATTAATCTCAGGCAGTAAGTACCTGATACCAATGAACTGACATTAATTGAATAATCAGAATTGAATGAGCCGGAAACTACAGAAACACCTCTCAAATCAATTATTTCATAAGTATTGTATTCAACTTTAGAATTAATTGTAAGAAAATCAATAACAGGATTTGGAAAAATGTTGATTTGTGGATTATGTCTGAATCTATCATCAATATTCAGTATTACTCCACCTTTCCTATAAATATTTACACCTCTTTGTTTCCATACTTCTCCTGATTCGGGTATATGTGTAACTTGAATCCAAACATTCTGTTTCTTATCAACATAAATTCTTAAAACCTGATTGCCGTGAATTGGTGAATTTAACTGATTAAAGATTGTCCATTCAATCCCATCGAATTTTATTAAACCTGTAGAATGACCTGTTGAGCACCATACATTGTTTTCTTTATCAACAACCACATTTAGAATGGGATCTTTAACTCCAATTTTCGTTATGTCGAAGTATTCCCATGTTGTACCATCAAATTTGTATAACCCTTTGGATGAACTTACCCACAGATTATTTAAATTATCAACAGTTAATTTTGGATAAGAATAAGCTGTTAATGAAGTATTCGTACTATCATATACAGTCCAATTCTGATGATCATATTTTATTACACCTGATACACCTGCGGCTGTAACCCACACATTATTATTTTTGTCAACTGCTATTGAATTAATTGTAACCTGAAAGGGATGTACTCTTTTAAATGGAGCATTAGTTTCATCATATAAAATACATGATTCACCATCAAATCGTACTAATCCTTCTCCGTTAAATCCAAGCCAAAAAATTCCGGTACTGTCAACACTAATATGATGGATAGATGGTCGCGGTAAACCTATTTCCTGATAGTTATTTTGGTCCCAGCCAATTAGAGTGTCACCAACTAATTTTTTAAGACCTGAGCCACCCATCCAGATATTCCCTTCTCTGTCATAAGCCATATCAGCAGCAGAAAAATTTAGAGTATCAACTGCTTCCAATGTTTCTTTAAAGATTTTGAATACCAATTGGCGGTTAGTACCAACCCACATATACTCACCATCTTCGATGAAGCAATTAGCGCGGTAGCCATCCCATAACTCGGGTCTGTCATTGAGGAAGAATTTCCATTCATCCTCTGCGGCATTTGCAGGCGGCGATAAATACCCCGCCACGATTAACAGAACTGCACATAATGCTATTCTGATGTTAAAAATTCTGTTTCTAAAATTCATAAAAAGACTCCTTTAATTTTTGATAAAAAATACTGTATTAAAACTCTGTCCGTAAATTAATCTCAGGCAGTATGTACCTGAAACCAATGAACTGACATTAATTGAATTATCAGAATTGAATGAGCCGGAAACTACAGAAACACCTCTCAAATCAATTATTTCATAAGTATTGTATTCAACTTCAGAATTAATTGTAAGAAAATCATAAACCGGATTTGGAAAAGTGTTAACCTGATAAATACCTTTAATTCTTTCATCAATATTTAGTATTACTCCACCTTTTCTGTAAATATTTACACCTTGACCTTTCCAGACTTCTCCTGATTCGGGATCATGAGTAACTTGGAACCAAACATTCTGCTTTTTATCAATATAAATTCTAAAAATTCGATTACCATGAATCGGAGAATTTGACTGATTAAATACCCTCCAGTTAATACCATCATAATTGACTAGACCAATATGATTATTTGTAGAAAACCAAAGATTATTGTCATTATCGAAAGCGATTTTGTCAACAAGACCATTAATTTGAGAATTGTCATCATTATAAAGATACCAATCAGTACCGTCATATTTGTAAAGACCTATTGTAGAGCCAGCCCAAATGTTGTTATTTTTATCAATCTCTAAGCCTTTGAAAGGAACGTTTTTTATAACTGTGTTAGTACTATCATAAACAGTCCATTCTTTATGGTCGAATTTCATAATACCGTTTACCAATGCAGTAGTTACCCAAATGTTATTATTTTTATCAACTACAATTGAATATATAATTACTCCTCCAAGATGATGTTTTTTAAAAGGTGCATTCGTATCATCATATACAATACATGATTCTCCATCAAATCGTACTAATCCTTCACCGTTAAATCCAAGCCAAAAAATTCCGGTACTGTCTACACTTATATAACTGGGATATGGTCCCGGTAAGCCAATTTCCTGAAAGTTGTTTTGGTCCCAGCCAATTAAAGTGTCGCCAACTAATTTTTTTAGACCTGAGCCAACCATCCAGATATTCCCTTCTCTGTCATAAGCCATATCAGCCGCAGAAAAATTTAGAGTATCAACAGCTTCCAGAGTTTCCTTAAAGATTTTGAATACCAATTGGCGGTTAGTACCAACCCACATATACTCACCATCTTCGATGAAGCAACTAGCGAGGTAGCCATCCCATAACTCGGGTCTGTCATTGAGGAAAAATTTCCATTCATCCTCCTCGGCATTTGCAGGCGGCGATAAATACCCCGCCACGATTAACAGAACTGCAAATAATGCTATTCTGATGTTAAAAATTCTGTTTGTAAAATTCATAAAAAGACTCCTTTAATTTTTTATAAAAAATACTGTATTAAAACTTTGTCCGTTTATTAATCTCAGGCAGTAAGTACCTGATACCAATGAACTGACATTAATTGAATAATCAGAATTGAATGAGCCGGAAACTACAGAAACACCTCTCAAATCAATTATTTCATAAGTATTGTATTCAACTTCAGAATTAATTGTAAGAAAATCATAAACCGGATTTGGAAAAGTGTTAACCTGATAAATACCTTTAATTCTTTCATCAATATTTAGTATTACTCCACCTTTTCTGTAAATATTTACACCTTGACCTTTCCAGACTTCTCCTGATTCGGGATCATGAGTAACTTGGAACCAAACATTCTGCTTTTTATCAATATAAATTCTAAAAATTCGATTACCATGAATCGGAGAATTTGACTGATTAAATACCCTCCAGTTAATACCATCATAATTGACTAGACCAATATGATTATTTGTAGAAAACCAAAGATTATTGTCATTATCGAAAGCGATTTTGTCAACAAGACCATTAATTTGAGAATTGTCATCATTATAAAGATACCAATCAGTACCGTCATATTTGTAAAGACCTATTGTAGAGCCAGCCCAAATGTTGTTATTTTTATCAATCTCTAAGCCTTTGAAAGGAACGTTTTTTATAACTGTGTTAGTACTATCATAAACAGTCCATTCTTTATGGTCGAATTTCATAATACCGTTTACCAATGCAGTAGTTACCCAAATGTTATTATTTTTATCAACTACAATTGAATATATAATTACTCCTCCAAGATGATGTTTTTTAAAAGGTGCATTCGTATCATCATATACAATACATGATTCACCATCAAATCGTACTAATCCTTCTCCGTTAAATCCAAGCCAAAAAATTCCGGTACTGTCTACACTTATATAACTGGGATATGGTCCCGGTAAACCTATTTCCTTATAGTTATTTTGGTCCCATCCAATTAATGTATCGCCAACTAATTTTTTTAGACCTGAACCAACCATCCAGATATTCCCTTCTCTGTCATAAGCCATATTAGCCGCAGAAAAATTTAGAGTATCAACTGCTTCCAATGTTTCCTTAAAGATTTTGAATACCAATTGGCGGTTAGTACCAACCCACATATACTCACCATCTTCGATGAAGCACCTAACTTGATATCCATCCCATAATCCGGGTCTGTCATTGAGGAAAAATTTCCATTCATCCTCCTCGGCATTTGCAGGCGGCGATAAATACCCCGCCACGATTAACAGAACTGCAAATAATGCTATTCTGATGTTAAAAATTCTGTTTGTAAAATTCATAAAAAGACTCCTTTAATTTTTTATAAAAAATACTGTATTAAAACTTTGTCCGTTTATTAATCTCAGGCAGTAAGTACCTGATACCAATGAACTGACATTAATTGAATAATCAGAATTGAATGAGCCGGAAACTACTGAAACACCTCTCAAATCAATTATTTCATAAGTATTGTATTCAACTTCAGAATTAATTGTAAGAAAATCACTAACAGGATTTGGAAAAATGTTGACGTGTGGATTATATCTGACTCCGTCATTAATATTCAGCATCACTCCTCCCTTTCTGTAAATATTTACACCTCTTTGTTTCCATACTTCTCCATTTATTACTTCATGTGTAACTGCTAACCAAACATTCTGCTTATTGTCAATATAAATTCTAAAAATTCGATTACCATGAATCGGAGAATTTGACTGATTAAATACCCTCCATTTAATACCATCATAATTGACTAAACCAATGTGATTATTTGTAGAACACCAAAGATTATTGTCATTATCGAAAGCCATTTTGTCAACAATACCTTTAATTTGAGAATTGTCATCATTATAAAGATACCAATCAGTACCGTCATATTTGTAAAGACCTATTGTAGAGCCAGCCCAGATATGGTTTTTTTTGTCAATTACAATAATACCATAATAATATGCTCTTAATGAAGTATTCGTACTATCATATACAGTCCAATTCTGATGATCATATTTTATTACACCTGATACACCTGCGGCTGTAACCCACACATTATTATTTTTGTCAACTGCTATTGAATTAATTGCAACCTGAAAAGGATGTACTCTTTTAAATGGAGCATTAGTTTCATCATATAAAATACATGATTCACCATCAAATCGTACTAATCCTTCACCGTCAAATCCAAGCCAAAAAATTCCGGTACTGTCAACACTAATATGATGGATAGATGGTCCCGGTAAACCTATTTCCTGATAGTTGTTTTGGTCCCAGCCAATTAGAGTGTCACCAACTAATTTTTTAAGACCTGAGCCAACCATCCAGATATTCCCTTCTCTGTCATAAGCCATATCAGCCGCAGAAAAATTTAGAGTATCAACAGCTTCCAATGTTTCCTTAAAGATTTTGAATACCAATTGGCGGTTAGTACCAACCCACATATACTCACCATCTTCGATGAAGCAACTAGCGAGGTAGCCATCCCATAACTCGGGTCTGTCATTGAGGAAAAATTTCCATTCATCCTCCTCGGCATTTGCAGGCGGCGATAAATACCCCGCCACGATTAACAGAACTGCAAATAATGCTATTCTGATGTTAAAAATTCTGTTTGTAAAATTCATAAAAAGACTCCTTTAATTTTGAAAATTAGTTTGTGTCTGGCAGAAAAGTAAAATTAAATTGTTTTTTGTCACATTGAGCGAAGTCGAAATGTACTCTTTAGTCTTCGACTACGCTCAGACTGACAAAACATATCATAACAACAACCCAGTGTCACATTGAGCGAAGTCGAAATGTACTCTTTAGTCTTCGACTACGCTCAGACTGACAAAACATATCATAACAACAACCCAGTGTCACATTGAGCGAAGTCGAAATGTACTCTTTAGTCTTCGACTACGCTCAGACTGACAAAACATATCATAACAACAACCCAGTGTCACATTGAGCGAAGTCGAAATGTACTCTTTAGTCTTCGACTACGCTCAGACTGACAAAACATATCATAACAACAACCCAGTGTCACATTGAGCGAAGTCGAAATGTACTCTTTAGTCTTCGACTACGCTCAGACTGACAAAACATATCATAACAACAACCCAGTGTCACATAGAGCGAGTCGTGTCACATTGAGCGAAGTCGAAATGTGTTCATTATGCTTCTAAATTGATGTAATAGCACACTTCGACTAAGTTTATCCTGAGCGAAGTCGAAGGACTCAGTGTGACATTTAGCTGTATTATTTTGAAACTGAATACTTTTCTGCCAGACGCTGGTTAAATAAAGAACAAATACGCAACTTTTCGGCAGGAAGCCATAAAAGCAAGAGGATATCATCGCATCATTTCGGGGTGCAATTCAAGCGGTTTGTTATGTCATAAGCCACCTCAGGAATTTTTTTTAAATTTGTGCAGTCGCCGATTGTAAGTTAACAATATTTAATTAAATAAAAAAAACTTTTTTTAATTAATGTTACGTTACTATATATATTTCCAACAATTTTTGAAATTATCTGTATGATGTTGAATAATATACGAAGAAGTCATTGTGGGTGAATAAATATTATTTTAATAGTTTAATAGTACCTTGATTAATATACTGCTCAAGACCTGCACTGGAGAAAGCATTCGGATAATTTTGTCAAGCTACTTAAAATAATGACTTCCAAAATCCATTCTATTGCGGTTTTAGAAGGATATTTGATAATTACCTGTCATCAGAATACAAATCAATTGCAAGCAAGAACTGTTTGAAACGCAGGTATTTACTTGATGAATAGTTAATCAGTAGCGAATAAACGATTAATGTTTCAGTTTGCTTAATATTATAATTATTTTCTTGCTTAATTGGATTAATTTAGATAATTTTGTAAATCATTTATTGAGAATTCGTAGATAAGTGAGATGGCTTTAATTATCGAACCGTCACCGAACATGTCGGTAAGCAGAAATCCGGTGGACTACGATTATAAACCATTTGGTGATACTTTGTGGACTTCAGCAGGCACTATGAACCGTGATAACTTCGACGGTAGCACTAATAAAATTGAAAATTGAAAATTGACAATGAAACCAGATAAAAATATAGTGCTTATCATATCAAATAATTGTCAGCCGGAACGAAGTGGAGACCTGCGAAGCTCATTTTCAATTATCCATTGTCAATTATTTCGCCACTATGCGTATAACTCACCCCTGACCTACAGAGACCCAAGCGGCTTAGCCGTTTACTTTTGAAGATATCAAATTAAAGTGGTTTGTAAATAAAATTTTACAAATTATGAAGCGTTTATTTGTAATGATTATTATTATAAAATGTGAATATCAGTGAGTGATAAGTATAGTGCAGAATATGTTGAGTATGAAGGGAAATATCCCTTTAAACAATTCCTTGAGATTCTCAATGATGATGAAGAAGTTGAAGTTTATGCATCAATTGATATTTTGATAGAAATGCTGAATAATAATAATAGAATACCCGAAAAATTATCGAAAAGTTTGAAAGATGGAATTTTCGAGTTAAGAGTAAAACACTTTAATAGAATTTCTCGGTGTTTATATTTTTTTGTTAAAGGAAAGAAAATATATTTTACAAATGGATTTATCAAGAAAACGCAGAGAACACCAATCAATGAAATTGAAAAGGCGAGCTAATTGAAAAAGTATCATTTATCAAAGGAGGAATAAATGTGATAACTCAATATGAAAAATATCGAGATGAAAGGTTGCAAGACCCTGTACTTAAAGCAAAATATTTAATTGCTAAAGAAAAACTGAAATTAGAACTTCTGCTTGATTCAGTTGACGAGGCAATAACTAAACAAAGTTCCTTAAGTACTATCAAGAGGCGAACTGCTAAGCTCAGAAAGTATATTGAAGAATTAGCTGTATAGCTAACTTTTTATTTTAAATGAAAGAATTATAAAGTTGTATGAAAATAATAGTTATATCCGCAATTTTGATATTTCTGATGGTCAATTTGAATTCACACTCAGGAAATATGCAACCAATGATATTAATAAACAATTATTCTGGAAATTTACGCAATGACTGTTTAACACCTGATTTTTATTATGAGGTATGGGAAGGATATAAGTATTATCAAGATTTTGATACATCAAAATATGCTAACAAAACATTAGAATTTATTGTTAAAGATATGTCATGTAAATTTGAATTATTAGAATCAAGAACTTATTCATATAATGAAAAACTAAAACCTGAGCACTATTTTACAAGAACAAGTTTTTCGTTTTTTTTTAAAAAGGATGATTCCACTGCTATCGAACTAAAAGGATGTCTTGTTAATCGTAAAGATATTTTCAAAGAAGAAAATGATTCTTTAGCATTAGATATTATGTTGAAGAAAGATAGTTTTGCATTAGATGCAGTAATATTAAATGTTAAGGTAAGACATAACAAACTAAAAAATTACTATTTAAGAGATAGCTCTGATTTAGCTAAAGAAGGTATGCTATATTATGAAAAATATTTTCCTGAAGCATGTAAATAGGATTTAAGATCATGTTATTCTATATATTTCTGATACACTTGCTCATCTTTGGGAGTATTATATGACCGGTGCATTTGGAGAGGAAATTGTGCAATACAAGGGCTTTCAGACGACGGCGGAAGTTGGAATGGGACCGGAGAGAAAAGTATATCTTGGGGCTTATCGCTACCGGGCAGGTGGTGAACTGCTGTACCATCACGACGGGACAAAAGAGGTGGCTTTTACGGATAATAACGGCTCTGTTCGTCTTGTGGTACGTCAGAATGGCACGGCTTTTGATACTTTACACTTTGATTACAAACCATTTGGTGATACTTTGTGGACTTCAGCAGGCACTATGAATCGTGACAACTTCAATGGCAGTACGTATGATGCAGAATCGGATTTGCAGATGATGGGTTTCCGTATGTACGATAATGAAACTGGTCGCTTCACCACGCCTGACCTGCTGTGGAGTGCCTTCCCTGCTCAAACTCCATACCACTATGCCTTCAACTCACCTCTCACTTATCGAGATCCGACTGGACTGGCACCCGAGAAGGAGAAAGAACGAGAGGAGTTGCAACATATGATTACACTTAACGATTTAATTATTGGTAACCTTATTTATGCAGCATTTATTTCTGCTATAAAGAGCTCAAGTGTTTATTCGCCATCTGCTATACCTGATGGACGTAGAGATGAAGTTGATAAACTTATTTATATTAGTGCTAGAACAGCAAGTGCATCCTACTCCTTTAATGGTGTTTCAATAAGTATGGGATTTGATGGAAAACCCGCAGGTGTATTCTTTAATTATACTTTACAAATTACTGTTGATAAAAAAGTATTAAATATGCCGGTATCAATAGCAGTAGATAAGTCTGATGGTAAACATTTATTTAAAATAAAAGAAACTATGGATGGATATATGAATAATCTAAAAGCATCTGCAATGAAAATTCTGAGTGCTGACATTTCCTATTTTGACCCAATGATGGGGGGAAATTATAATATAATTATTGAGAGTGGAGCAAAAATTGCTAAATTCCATAATTCAGAAAATGGTAAGAATTTTACTCATTTAGCAGGCTTACACACATCACATGGGGACAATTCTGCAACTTTTAGATTAGCAAAAGAAGTGTTTAAGGATGGTGGTGATAAGGATTATAGGTATACTAATGAATTTGGTCGTGGCTCACGTCTTCAAGTGTGGGACACCTTTGCACATGAAGTTGCACACGAACTGGATTTACTAAATTATGGGAGAGAATTGTATGATCATAGCGGTATAATCGGAGATGTAGCTAAAGAAATTTTTGCTGAAAGACGCGTAAATTGGTTACGATTTTTAAGTAATAAGCCAAGATCTATTTATCCTTAATGGAGTTTAGTAATTTTTGAGGTTATGATGAAAAAGTCTGTATTAACTTTAATTGTTCTTTTGCTTGGAGGATGTCAAGCAATAAATGTTCACTTATTTGACAGTAGTAATGCTAAGATTGAGTTATTTAATACAATAATTAACAATCCTGAAGCAATGGATAGTATTATTAAAAATTCAAAATTTTACCATGCTGTTTTAAGTGATTATTTTTTTAAGAATACTTCAAACTACAACAACGTCGTAGAATTTTTAAAGAAAAATCAAAGAAAAAAAGGAAGTTTATTATATAACAAGAAGTTTACAATCACAGAATATCCGGTTGAAAATGTTTATGAAAATGGAAAAGATATTTACTATCACGAAATTTCATTTATTTATGAAGATGGTGAATCAGATTTAGTAGATGATGGTGATAATGTATTAATGATTAGTTTTGAGTTTCGTGACACTAAATGGTGTTTTATAGGCTTAAGAGAATGGACAAAAGAGCAATTAGATAGATTGTACTAATAATTATATTATTATTGAGCTATTATCACATCTAATAGCAGAGAAATCTTTGCTGAAAAACGAGTAAATTGGTTAAGGTTGTTAAATAATAAGCCAAGGAGGTAATGGTGAAGAAATCTGTAGTAATAATATTTATTGCTTTACTTGGAGGATGCCAAGCAATAAATGTCCACTTATTCGATAATAGTAATGCTAAGATTGAGTTATTAAATAAAATAATAAACAATCCTGAAGCAATGGATAGTATTATTAAAAATTCAAAATTTTATGATGCAGAGGTGAGTAATTACTTCTTTAATAATACGCCTGCTTACATTGCTGTTGTAAGCTTTTTAGAGAAAAACAAGGGTAGAAAAGTAACACTATTGTACAATAAGAAGTTTACTATGACAAGATATCCAATTCAGGGGGTTTACAAAGATGGTAAAGAAGTTCATTTTCATGAAATAGAATAGACTGTGCGCAAAATTAATATTATGCACAATATTAATATTATGTGAAAGTCTATTATGTATATCATAAGGACTTATATAAATATGGAAGCAATAAAAGGCAAAATAGTAGAAAATCAAAAAGAAGTATTCCTTTCTTTTCGTGTTAACTTAGAAGACAGGGAAAAGTTTAAATTTTTAGCTAAAGCAAAGAATAAATCAGCTTCAGAACTGATAACTGAGATAATTAATGATGAATTTAGCAAAGAACTTAAACCTTCTGAAATTAGAAAATTATCTCCCGATATGCAGGAATTTTACTGGAATCAACAAATTGTATTCGCTGAAAAAGTATTGAAAAGCAACAAAGAATTGACCGATTTACCCCAATTAGATGATGGAATTGAGTGATGAAGGAGTCAAATCCACAACGAGGAGAAATTTGGCTTGTAAATTTTGACCCAACAGAAGGAAATGAAATCCAAAAATTGAGACCGGCTGTTGTTATCAACCGAAACTTTTCAAATAATCTGGACTTATTTATCGTATTGCCAATCACTGGCTGGAAAGAAGATTTTTCAAGAATTTCTTGGCTATACAAAATTTTACCTGACGAAACTAATCATTTAGATAAGGTTAGCACAGTCAATTGTTATCAAATCCGAACTGTAAGTAAAACGAGGATAAAAAAAATAATAGGTAAATTGGCTGTTGATGACGTCGTAGAAATAGTAAATGCAGTAGGTTTTTGTATAGGCCTTTAAAATATTTTGAATTGATTTATATTGTTATTTATCAAACAAGTAGTACTTATCTAATTTACAATTAACAATTGACAATTGAAAATGAAATCAAATAAAAATATTGTGCTAATCATAACAAATAATTGTCAACTGTCAATTATCCATTATCAATTTGTTTGCCACTATGCGTACAACTCACCGCTGACTTATCGCGATCCGTCTGGACTGGCACCTGAGAAGGAGAAAGAACGAGAGGAGTTGATGAGCAACGAACTTGCTGAATGTGGTAGCGAAATCTTAGCAAGACAAAAAATTGAAGTTGATAATGGAGCTGTTGCGGATTCACCTCAACCAGAATCTTCCAATGGTGCTAGACCAGCTGATGAAGGTAGTGCACCTGATGATTTGGGAGATGGTGGAAGTGGTGTTGGAGGTAGTAGAATGATGGTCGCAGGAGATAATGCACTTACTTCAATGTTTCAATCCTTACAAGCACAAAGTCTTAATGTTGGACCGACTGGTGGACCAATGATTAGTTCGGGTGGTGGTTTTGGAGGTGGACTCAATCCACATTATCTATTTTCTCAAACCGTTGACAGAAGGCAAGAAATGATTTCTGCAGGAAAGAGTTTTGATAAAGAAGTAGGATTCCCGATTTATCGAAATATTGAAACTGGAAATATCAGAGCTGGAAAATTATTGATTGGATTTGATAAACACAATATGCAAGTTAGATGGGATGATTATAATCCATTGAATGAAGAATTTGTTGCTTTTGACCATATTCATTTTTCTAATCAACCATTAGAACCGATGGACTTTAATTGGATTGGTGTTGGTGTCGGAGATTATTTATTGGGAAAAAGACCTTTTAATGCTGAAATGCAATTTGTAGTCTTTTGTACAACTATTTATAAATCACCTGTTACGACATACGGTCATATTTATGATGCTGGTTTGTTTCAGTCATGGTATAATAACAATTTTTCCCGTACGAATTGGAAAAATTGGACAGTAACAGGACCGGATGGTAAGTATCATAGGATGGACGCATATTTTCTTAATGGAGATTACAATTCTGCTTTTAGCATTTTACAATATTTGATTAACCAAATAAAATCAGGAATAAGGTATGGAAAAATTAAGTAAAATTATGTTGGTTATTTATTTCTTTGTAATTTCATCCAATTGCTTAAAATGTGAAGAATTTGCATATGTAGGAGATGACTCAATAAGAATAGTAAACTATATGATGAAGTATCATTTAGATTTTATAAAAAACAGCATTGAATATGAAAATATAACTTTTCACAAGCCTGAAAATAGAACATATACTTTAAGAGAGTTATATGATTCATTAAAAAGTATATATTTACCATTTAATACCAATACAACCGTTAGAAGTATTTGGTATGAAGGTGGGCTTAATTCCATGAATTGGTTTTTGGTTGATTCAAATACAATTTATACTTTGTGGATTTTCATACCTGATAGTCTATTTTTAAATAGTGGACTTTTACAAAAAATGGAAACTACCTCTAAAATTAGAATTAATGAAATTCTTAAGTTTGAAGATTTTGGAGTATTGGCTTATAAGGATAAGAAAATTTCATTTATTAAAAATGATGAATTACTAGGTAAAGAATATTTGAATCTACTGAAATTATTGGATAAAAAAAAACCATAAAAGAAAAATAATTATTTATTCAGAAATTATTCATACTCCTACAACACAGCAGGACGATTAACAGAATACACAAAAAGCAATATTTCGGAAATTTGTTCAAGTTTTAAGGAAAAAATACAACAGGATGAATCTTACAGCGAATACAAATGGACATGGGGCTATAAGTATAACCATTCCGGAGTGCGTGAGCAGAAGCGATTGCTTACAAGTCCGCATGGGGATGGTGATATTGATGATGAAGGAATTAAAGTATTCGCTCATCTTTGGGAGTACTATATGACCGGTGCTTTTGGAGAGGAGATTGTGCAGTACAAAGGTTTTCAGACGTCTGCGGATGTTGGAATGGGACCTGAGAGAAAAGTATATCTTGGGGCGCATCGCTACCGGGCAGGTGGTGAACTGCTGTACCATCACGACGGGACAAAAGAAGTGAATTTCACGGAAAATAACGGCTCTGTCCGGCTTGTTGTACGTCAGAATGGCACGGCTTTTGATGCTTTACACTTTGATTATAAACCATTTGGTGATACTTTGTGGACATCAGCAGGCACTATGAACCGAGATAACTTCGACGGTAGCACGTATGATGCAGAATCTGATTTGCAGATGATGGGCTTCCGTATGTATGACAACGAAACAGGTCGTTTCACCACGCCCGACCTGCTGTGGTCTGCCTTCCCATCGCATACGCCTTACCATTATGCGTACAACTCACCTCTCACTTATCGAGACCCGACGGGATTGGCACCCGAGAAGGAGATAAACATAATAATATATCCGTCTATCATATATCAAGTTATCGAAAAAATCATAATTAATGGTATTTTAATTCTTAACTTGTTATAATATTTGTTTGTTTAATACTTCTAATATTCAAACATTTTTGAAGGATATTAGTATGTTAAATTATAATAATCATATTGAAATTAAACCAGATATCAGGTTTGGAAAACCAGTAATAAAAGGTACAAGAATATCAGTATCAGATATATTAAGCATGTTGGCAGATAATATGTGTATTTCAGAAATTATTGAGGATTTTCCACAATTAAAATCTGATGACATAAAAGCATGCCTTCAATATGCAAGCTTTAATGAACGAATTGTGGCTTATGCAGTATGAAAGTATTGCTTGATGAAAATATATCATGGAGGATAATAAAGTTTATCGAAAAATATTTTGAAGATGTTAAACATATAACCAGTATATCTACTAATAGATTAAGCGACTTTGAAATTTGGAGATATGCTAAAATTAATAATTATACAATATTAACATACGATTCAGACTTTCGAAATTTTGTTACATATTATAATTATCCACCAAAAGTAGTATGGATTCGTACTGGAAACATCAGTAAAATACACTTAGCAGAATTAATCCAAAATAATATTGATTCAATAATCGAATTTGGAAATAATGATGATTTTGGTATTCTCGAAATATTATAGTTTTTGTGGACATCAGCTGGCACTATGAACCGTGATAACTTCGACGGCAGTATTTATGATTCAGAATCCGATTTGCAGATGATGGGCTTCCGTATGTACGACAACGAAACGGGTCGTTTCACCACGCCTGACCTGCTGTGGAGTGCCTTCCCTGCTGATAGAAGCTGTGTTTCGACTTTAAGCAATACTTATCAGTCCCGTGACCAGAATACGGGCAGAACTACATTTGTTACACTTGAGAATAAAATGGACGCAGTGGTTTCATATTTGGAATTTAGCCCCGAAGCAAGAATAGTTCTTACTCCAAAATTTATCAATGGTCCTTTAAGATTCCTGACCGGCTTTCGAGTTTCAACTATGAAAGAGTAGTATGTTTATAGCTTTCTATAATAATTAGTATTTGAAACTAAAAAATAATTCTGTTATAATAAAATAAAAATTCCTATACTAAGTCTTATAATGTGTACACTTTATTTTTCTTAATTAAAAGGAGTTCTGTAACATGAATGTATTAAAAATATTAGCAGTAGCATTGGCATTTGTTTTTGCTTTTACTGTAACTGAAGCTATCGCTTGCGATAAGACTAAAACATCAGCAAAATCTGAATGCTCAACCGAAATGAAGAAAACTTCAGCTAAGGGCGAAAAATCAGGCGAATGCTGCTCGACTGCTAAAACTGCTTCTGCAAAGTCAGAATGCTGCTCAACTACTAAGACTGCTTCTGTGAAATCTGAATGCTGCTCAAGCAAGAAAGATGCAAAATTAGAAGCTGCAAATCAGGAAACTAAAGAAGTTAAGACAGCTGAAATCAAGCCTATTAACAACTAATATAGATGTTTCTAAATATTAATGGGGCTGCACTTTTAATTATGTGACAGCCCCATTGCTTTTTTTATTAGTTACAAAATTAATCTGCTTTGCAGCATTTTGGTAAGCGTTTGTATGCTCTACCGTCACGTTTAACATCATCTGCGTTATATCCCGCTTTAGATATTGCATTTCTTAGTTCATCAACATTAGTTCTTGTGCTGTCATATTTGACGGTTGCAACTTTTGTATCCAAATCAAGATTCGATTTTTCCACTCCGGCTACTTTATTTAGCGCCTTTTCTATATTTTCTTTGCAATGCTCACAGATAGCAGAGGTTTTGATTTCAATAGTTGATTTGATTTCCTGCGAATCTGCTATATATGTCAAAACAATTATGCTTAATATTACAAATATATACTTCATTTTATTTTATCCTTAATTTGAAAAATTATTTAATATTATATCTTGCGCCGATATATATTTTCCTTCCGATAATAGGTCCCCATATCATCGAACTGTCAAAATAGTTGCCAAATGGGTCATTCGCAGCAATAATAGGGTTAGCCTGAACGAAATCGAATATATTCTCAGCTCCAAGATAAAGTTCCAAAGCATCAAGCCTTTTAGTAATATGTCCATGAACCATATAAAACGCATCGAAACTTGTTGGCAGTCTGTATTGTTCGGGGTTCATGTGTGTATGAGGAATTCTGCCCCCACCATTATATTCAACTGTCATATCAAAAGACCATCCCTGATTTGCAGTACTGTATGCAATGTTGAAAAACCCTTTGTGAAAATTTTGAAATGGCTTATCCAGAAGTTCGCCATTCATAGTCATCTTAACTTCATTAAATCTGTAAGCAGTTGAGATAATCAAGTTGTCAGTAAGTTCGGCAATCAAATCCACCTGAAAGCTATTCGAGAATGATTCACCATCGAGATTATAAAAATATATTGATTGTGCATTTCTGTCCATATCTACAATTAATTGATTTACAAATTCAGTTCTGAAGAAATCGGCATTGAAAGTAAAATATGTGTTCAGAAAATCGAATTGCGAAGTAAATGATATGCCGTAGGAATTTGCTTCCTCACGTAAGATATCTTCAAGCATAATAATTTCTCTTGAGCTTGCCAGTACAAATGAATTCTCTGCAATTGCATAGGGTGTCCTTGAGCCCCGCCCTGCAGAAAGTCTTAGAGTAAATAAGTCATCAGGGCTGTATTTGGCGTGAAATCTTGGTGTAAAAAATTCACCGTATTGATTATGGTAATCTGCTCTCAAACCACCCGTCAGAACTACATCTTTGATTCCAATAAATGAATATTCAGTAAAAACTCCGGGAATATATTCATTTATAAAGCCATTAGTTCCATTTAAAGTATGGAAATAATTATCATACTGAAAACTCGCACCTGCAGTTAGTTTGTGCCATATTTCCGGTTCATGACCACAATCATCCTCATCTTCATGGTGATTATGGTCATGAGATTCTTTAAAAAAGCCTGTCGCAAAAAGCACATTAGCATACATTGAATTATGCTGAGCGTTGAATGTATTTATTCCATAAAAAGACTCTTGATTGTGATGAGTAAAACTTAGAATGGTACCGATACTCGAACCTCGTTCACCATCAAGAAGAAAGCCGTTTTTAGTAAATGCATTCAGTCTTGTAGTCTGAATATCCATACCGTAGTAGTTTCGATCGTTATTGAACAGGAATTCCCGCTGTCCTGCCTGTCTGTCTTCGTAAACAAAGTTAGCAGCTGTAACTGATTCCACCGTCTCACCGATATACTTCCAGCGATTCATTAAATTAACCTGATTGACCTGAGGATGGTCTATAAAACTGTCATTATTCAAGTCATGATACCACTGATGAGTATTTGCATGAACAAGCATCATTGTGCTTAGTTTTTCGTTTACATCAAAGTTGCCGTAGGAGTTTACTTCCATTCTGCCAAGGTGGTCACCATAAACATTGAAATGAGTGGGGTTATTGTTCTCAGGCTTTTTAAATTCCACATTTATTTGACCTGTAATTGATTCAAATCCGTTTACAACAGAAGATGTACCTTTTGAAATAGAAATAGATTCCATCCATGGTCCGGGTACATACCCAAGCCCGAATGCTGTTGCAAGCCCGCGCATTGAAGGAACATTTTCAGCTTGTAATTGTGTATATGTTCCTTTCAGACCTAAAAGCATAATTTGTCTTGCACCGGACATAGCATCTGAATATTCGACATCTGCAGCTGCATTTGTGACGAAACTCTCAGCAAGGTTACAGCAAGCGGCTTTTTGTAAACCACCCTCAGTAATTGTTACTGAATTTACTACTGATGATGTTGAAATAAGTGCTTGCGGAGCCTCGGCTTCGACTCGAATTTCATCGGTTGAAAGACTTTGCTTAAGATTGATTTCGACACTAAGACTATTTGAACTAATTGTTAACGTATCAGTCTTATAACCAACAAAACTGACAACTAATTTATTTGTACTTTTTATTTTTTGTAATGAAAATTCTCCATTTTTGCCGGTTAGAACGCCTTTACCTGTGTTAAGCCACTGAACACTTGCTCTGACTAATGGAGATTTTTTGTCATTTTCATCTAATCCAAACACATTGCCCTTCAGATTTTCTTGTGAAAAGCTGTTTGATACTAAGAAAATTAACATCGCTATTGTTATAATATAATTTTTCACTTTAATACCTGATTTATATTCTAAAAAAACTAAAAATGATACAAAGAATAACTCTGAATTTATTCAGAATTAATGATTTATACCTTGATTTGAGGTAATATTAAAGTGATAGCGGTATGCTGCCGCGATTATCGGAGCAGTGAATTATCCTGATTATTTCAAGGACAATGTCACGGGGCAGAAGCAGTATTTCTTTGGTTTTATTCAATTTATAAAGATATTCATCATATTTAAGCTTTATGCTGTTAAAATGATGAATAAATTGTATATTTGTTTGAATATTTATTTGTTTTGCTATGGATCCTAAATATGCTGATTTGAGAGTGTATTCATAAATCTCATCCTGACAACATCCAACTGAGCTAATTGAAAGTCCGGATTGTTCATTGATTTTGTTCGATGAGCATGAATTATGATTTGATTCACCACTATGACAGCAGGATTCAGTATGAACAACTGATTCAGTTTCGCATGCACAATGTGGAGTTTCGATAATTTCAAAGGTTCGTTCTCCTGTTTTTCCGCAAGTATGATAATGCAATTGCAATCCCATGACTGCAAAAAACATTACAATCATCATTGAAAATGACACGATATTTATAAATAACCTTTTCATTATGTACAAAAATACGAAAATTAACGAAATTTATTTCAAATTTTCTTATTTTTGAATATTCTAAAGTATTGATTTTGATTAAAATGAGGATTTAAAATGGCTTATAATATTGGTGTTATTGGTACAGGATATGTTGGTCTGGTTTCGGGGACTTGTTTTGCCGCAACCGGAAATTATGTTTATTGTGTGGATATTGACGAAAATAAAGTAGAGAAGCTCAAACAAGGGGTATGTCCTATTTATGAACCGGGACTTAGCAATATGCTTGAAAGCAATATTCGTGATGAAAGACTTTATTTTACTACTGATTTGAAGCAGGCTGTTGATAATTGCAATATAATTTTCCTATGCCTTCCAACTCCTCCAAGCGAAGATGGCTCAGCTGATTTGCAGCACGTCAAGAAAGTAGCCGCAGATATAGCTGAAATCTTAAAAACTACGGATCCAAAAGCAGAAAAAATTGTTGTAAACAAAAGCACTGTTCCTGTCGGAACTTCCAAAATTGTCCAGGATATTTTTGATAACGCTATAGCAGGTAATAATGTTTCCGTTGTATCCAATCCAGAGTTTTTGAGAGAAGGTTTTGCTGTCGAAGATGCTATGAAGCCTGACAGAATTGTTGTTGGTACAAGTAATCTCAAAGCTGCTGAAGTTATGCGGGATTTATACAAGCCTTTCGTCAGAAGTGGAAATCCAATTTACATTATGGACGAAAAGAGTGCTGAAGTCACGAAATATGCGGCAAATGCATTCCTTGCGACCAAAATATCATTTATGAACGATTTATCGGCATACTGCGAAAAAGTAGGTGCCGATATTGATTCAATACGTCTTGGTATCGGCTCTGATACCAGAATTGGCAAGAGATTTTTATTTGCAGGTGTTGGCTATGGAGGTTCATGTTTTCCCAAAGATGTAAGAGCAATAATGTACTCTGCTGAATCTGCAGGCACACCGCTAAGCATAGTTGAAGCTGCTCATAGAGTCAATGAGAATCAGATTGCACGTTTTGCTGAGCTCGTTATAGAGAAATTTGGAACTGACCTGCGAGGTAAAAAGTTTGCCATTTGGGGACTTGCATTCAAGCCGAATACTGACGATACGCGTGAAGCTCCGGCTTTCAGAATCATCGAAAGATTACTCGAAGCAGGTGCTGAAATTCATGCATACGACCCTGAAGCTATGGATAATACCAAATTAATTTTCGGAGATAGAATTTCATATCATAAAAATATGTATGATTGCGTTGATAATGCTGAGGCGCTTATTATTGTAACCGAATGGACAGTATTTAGAAATCCCGATTTTGAGAAAATTAAATCATCTCTGAAGAATAATATCATTTTTGACGGTAGAAATCTATTTACAATCGAAGAAATGGAAGCCGAAGGATTTAGTTATTACAGCATTGGCAGAAAATATGTTGATTAGTTTGAAAATTTAATATTAATAATGTTAAGATAGAATTTGGTGTTAAATGAAACAGATATCCCGGCTACCATTATTAGTCGGGATTTGTTTTATATATTTAATTTTGATTATTTTAGTTCCATGAATAAGCAATTAAAAATATGAAACAATTATTATTATGCGACTTTGTAATTAATTTAATAAATAAAAATATTTGCAACTAATTGCAATATAGTAAATTTTATTAGGTAAGACATCTCACTTTTTAAAACAGTATTTCAGGAAATTATGTTTATTAAAAAAATATTTGTTCCTTTTTTCAAGTTAATGTGTCTATATAGTAGAAAGTAAACAAAATAATTTTATGAATTTGAAAAATTACAGCGACATTGAACTTATTGAATTGATGAAAGGCAAACGAAAAAGCCGCGATGAAGCATTTAAAGAAATTTATTTGCGGTATAGTCGCTTGATTCATGGGTTTATTGGAACTTACATAAAGGATGCCGATGCAGCTGAAGATATTTTTCAGGATACATTCATTAAGTTCTTTGATGTCGCGCAAAAAAAGGAAATTCAGAATATTCAGGCATACTTGCTTACTTTGTCGAAAAATTTGTGTCTGAATTATATAAGAACAAAAAAAAGAAATATTGAAATTGATGAATCTATGTTGTGCGAAAATGATGATAAAATTGGTAAAAATGAGATGATTGAACTGATTTTATCATCTATGGACTTACTTGAACCTCTTTACAAGGAATGCTTCATGATGCGTGAATTTGAAGGACTATCATATAACGAGATTGGTGAAAAACTTGGTATTACTGCAGACAACGCTAAAGTACGAACACTAAGAGCGAAACGAAAAATTATTGAAATTCTGCAACCATATTTGAAAGATTTATCTAAATAGGCAAAAAAATGGAAAAGTTTGAATTAATAAATGAATTATTGGATGGTAATCTTGCCGAATTACAGGAAAAAGATTTATTTTTTGAAATTGCATCTAATGATGAACTAAGACAAGACTTCAGGCAGCTTTTATCACTTAACCGCTCCAGTTCTGCAATTTCAAAAGGTTATTATATTCCCCAGTCAAGCACTGATAAGATTTTTGGAGCTGTTGTTATTACAAGTTTTAACGGCGGTTTTATTGGGCTACTTCAAACAATCAAATCTTCACCTGTTTTTATGCCAATTGCAGCTTCGATTTTAACAGCATTATTGATATTTGGAATTTCTGATATTTCCGGATATAAATTTCAAAAAGAATCAGATATGAATAAAGTACCCCTTATCAGTTCAAATGTTGAATCTTGGGTTATGCCTGATTCAGTCAAAAATAAGTCTGAAAATTCAACAATTGAGAAATTAAACTTAAATTCAAATGACACAAAATCAATTAGTATGATTTCAACAGCAAGGGAGGAGAAAACGAGAAAAGAAAATTCTATTACACACAATTTTGAAAAAAATGATAATAGTTATATTAATATTTCTAAGAGTCAGTATTTGTTAGATGAAGCAGTGAATATTAATATATCTGAAAGAACAAATCATTTAAATAATTTTGTTCATATTGAACAAAACGTATATAATCAAATCTCAGATGATATTATTAGTGGTTTGCCTCTTAGTATTGAGATTAGAAATTCGCAATACTGGAATATTCCGGCAGCTACAATCACACCTTCAAAATTTGCTGATTTTCACAATATGACAATTGATATTAAATACAACTTCGAAAGTGGAATTTCTTTAGGTGCTGATTTAAGACGAGAGACATTTTTTCAGAAATTTGATTTCTTTGATGAATTAAATCAATATACAATAATTGAGCAGCAACCTAACTTTACGACTTTATCAGTAAATCTTGCTTATCATTATGATACCGATAGTCCGGTCATACCATTTGCACAGGTTTCTGTCGGTGGCAATGAGGTTGGTGCTGTCTCCTGCCTGATGGTAGGAGCGGGCTATCGGATTAGTGATAATTTTATGTTAAATATTAGCAGTGAGCTCAGCAATATGACTTACAGTTACAAAGGCACAATATTTAATTCACCTAAATTCGGATTTAATTATGGCATAAGTTATAGATTTTAATAGATTGTATTGTTCTATGAATAGGAGTTTTTGGTACGCTACTACGTAGCTAAAACAATTTGGTAAATTTTATTGCTATTAATGGTACGCAGCTACGCTGCTATTAAGAATGTTAAAGCAACGTAGTTGCGAACTATTAATAGCATACGTTGTGATTCAAAGAAAAAAGCAACGTAGTTGCGAACTATTAATAGCATACGTTGTGATTCAAAGAAAAAAGCAACGTAGTTGCGAACTATTAATAGCATACGATGTTATTCAAGGGAAAAAGCAACGTAGTTGTGAACCATTAATAGCATACGATGTGATTCAAAGAATAAAGCAACGTAGTTGTGAACTATTAATAACATACGACATGATTCAAAGGAAAAGCAACGTAGTTGCGAACTATTAATAGAAGATTGCATTAAATTATCTAAAGCTACGTAGTAGCGACCAATTAATAGAATGTAAAATTCAAACATTGTCTTTATTTAGCTACGTAGTAGCGACCTTTTTTTAAAAATGGAATAAAATTATGGCTAATACATACACACAAATTTACATTCAGGTTGTCTTCTCCGTTAGTAGCAGAGACAACTTGATAACAAAAAATTTTAGGAATGAATTGGAAAAATATATTACAGGTATTGTGTCAAACAGAAATCAAAAATTATTAGCAATTTATTGTATGCCAGATCATGTTCATATATTATTATCCCTAAACCCTGATATTAAATTATCTGATTTGATGCGTGATATTAAGGCAGGGTCATCTAAACATATCAATGATATGAAATGGGTGCGAGGAAAATTTTCATGGCAAGTAGGCTATGGTGCGTTTTCATACTCAATAAGTCAGATTGATGCAGTTGTTAAGTACATTTTGAATCAGGAACTGCATCACAAGAAGAAGACGTTTAAAGAAGAATATGTCGAGTTTTTGGAGAAGTTTAGTATTGTTTACAAGGAAGAATATTTATTTGATTTTTTTGATTGATGTTTTTGGGATCGCTACTATGTAGCTACGCCGAATTCGTGTTTTATTATGCTATTAATGGTATGCAGCTACGCTGCTAAAACAATTTAGTAATTGTTATTGCTATTAATGGTACGCTACTTCGTAACTAAATTTCGAGAAAATAAATTTTAAAAATAATTCAGGAGATTATTAAAATGAAAAAGAAAATATTTTTGACTGTTGCAATGCTTACCTTACTTTTTTTAGGAGCATGCAAAGACCCTGTGGGATTAGATGATAATCTTAAAATGACACAGGAAACTACTTTTGAAACATTGTTCAAAGGTAACCATAGTTTTCGGTTTGAAGAACCTGTAAATTTTGTATTTAGGTCAAAATCAGAATTTAATACTTTTATGAATAGTTTTATTGAAGATATGGCTAATTACGAAAAATTTTCAGATTTGAAATTTAGAGTAAATCAAATTGATTTTTCAAAAGACATGTTGATATGTATGTCAAGAGGTGCTAAGCCAAGTAGCAGTATTACTTTTGAGATAACAAGAATAGTTAATAATCAGGATAAATTATTTGTTGAATCAAGGGAATTTCATCCTGAAGTTGGCGATTTGTCCATTGGCTACCCTATACATATTGTAGCTGTTAAAAGAACTGAGGGTGCAGTCGAATTTGCAGAAACAAAAATTGTGAAAGAAGTAGAAGATGATAGCCAATTACTACCATTTACAACGATTTTCAATAAATCACATGGAATTGTTTCCGAAAACAAAATTTTTACAGTTCTGAAAAGTAAAGCAGATGAATCAGAATTTTTATCGAAAGTGCGTTCATACAATTATGACGGAAACGGTAATGAAATACCTGTTACTATCGGTGATATTGACTACAGCAAAGATATGGTGATTATCGCACATTACGGCTCAAGCTCAAGCGGTAGCAATTACATACTAATTCCGGCTATTGAGCTGAAAGATGGCAAAATTACGGTTTATTCCAAATATTATATTCCATATATCGGCACAGATGATATCGGTTATCCGGTACATATCGTCAAACTTGAAAAGCGAAATGAACCAATCGAATTTGCCGACACAGAGGAAATTCATTTAGGTGAATCTGAAAGCATATTGCAGAGTACTTCTTGGGAGTGGTTTGGATATTCTATTGGAGCAATGGAAGCATTCTTCACACCCGAATATAAAAACAATAACAAATACACTATGAAATTTGATGGTTCAAACACCGGCAGCGGACGCTTGAATTGTAATAATTACGGTTTTATGTACTCAATATCAGATAATAACTTATCATTTAAGGATATGGTGATTACAGAAGCTTATTGTGGAGATGATTTGGAACTTCAATACACATCGGCTTTAAGCTCCGCATATCAGTATAACCTAAGTGAAACTAACCTAACAATTGTAACCAACCATCCCAAATATACGGTTTTGTATTTCAGGAAGAAGTAAGAAGAATGTGCCACACCTCACAAGTGTGGCGCAACTTTATTTGGCTTCACCTACCATCGCAAAGGGCTGAAGCCCTTTGTTGCGAAGACGGATTTAACTTTCAACTCAATAACATTTAACTTTTAACTATGTTACATCTTAACAAACTTTTCAATTCTGTTGCCTAAGCGAATTAAATATACGCCCGGTTGCAGATGAGATACATCAATTCTTAGTAGCTCAGACGCCCCCGTCTGAGTATTTTTCATATTATTCACAGACGAGGGCGTCTGTGCTACCTCCAAACCAAGCATATCGAATATTTGCACAGAAGAAACTTCGGAAGTTTCCAAAACTTCCGAAGTTTTAAAACTGATTGTAATAAAATCACTTGCGGGATTAGGTGAAATCAATAATTTGCCGCTGTGATTTATTTCTTCTGAAACCCCTACTGTGTTATCCTTAATAATTTTTAATTTGAGTGAATCATTACATACTGTAGCAAATGCTATAATCCCATTTGGCAGGGCTCTTATTCTTGTTAATGAACTTAAGTGACAATCATTTATAAAGTCATTCCGCCAGATAACATTAAAATCAATATCAGTCTTGATAACTGAATAATAAATATCTTTGGCATTGTAGTTTGTAATACTTAGTATTAATTCGTTCTGCTCTGTAATATCAATTGATCTTAATCCAGAATGCTGTGAATTTGGAATGCCAAGATTTACTGTCGCAACAGAACTTATTTCTGATAATGTTTCTCTGTCTAAAATGATAATGTATGACCTACTATATAATATTATTTTGGTCTCATTAACAAACACAAATGATGTAGATTCTTCGGAATCAAATAACTCATTTTCTATAAATTTATATGATTTTTCAGACTTGTTGTATATCATTGCAAAACCTTGCATTTTAATTCCTTGTTCAAATCTAATAGTATTACCATGTAGTATGATGTTCTCTTCGTCAATAAATTGCCATTCATTAACATTATAAGAAACATCTATCTTATTTTCATTATTTTTTGGGTCACTAAAAATAGTATCTCTTTTGGTTAACTCGTAAGTATCTTTATTGATTATATCATGAAGCATTCTTTCCCCGTCACTATATATTGTATTTAAATAATCTCCGATTATCCAAAATTTAGTACTTGAATGATTAAGACTATAACTGCTAAGATTAAATTTTTCCGATTTCTTATTGCCAAATTTGTCAAGTTCTAAAACTACAGGATAGCACCCGTCCCATCCATTTTCAGCACCTCCCCTTGTACAGATACTTCCATATAATTCAATATTTTCATCTTTTGAATTTAAAGAATAATTTACAATATTATTTGAACCTCTTAACTCTGTCAACCATTGAAAATTTAGCTCATTATCAATTTTTGCTATTGATGGAAATGTTAGCTCAGATAAAGTATTATTATTTATATAATTGAAATAATTATCAAATACGAATAATAACCCGTTATCATTGGTTTTGATACATTGGTAATAGGAAAAACTCGAAAAAAAAACATTTTTTGATAATGCATTCGGGAATTCAAAAGAAACATCGTAATTATTTTCGGAAATAATATCCTGAGAAAATATTTTGAATATGTTCAAAATAACAATTATAAACACTGTTAAGATAAATTTCATAATACACCTTTTAAATTAAAAAATAATTGAGTGGTTTAATTCAAAGATTAAACCACTCCCAAAAAATTATCTTGACTTAATAAATCTATTTAAACCAAGTAAATTATTGTCCTGCATGATTTTAACAAAATAAATACCATCAGGGTAATGTTTAACATCCAACATCATTGTTGAAGAATTGTTCGTTGACAATCTGCACATTATCTTTCCAAGTAGGCTGACTATGATAATTTCAGAATTTTTAGAAATAGCCGGTAGTTCAATCGTGATTTTTTCATAAGCTGGATTTGGAGAAAGAGAAATTGGATAACCTATGTCAGTTGTTGATTCCCTAAGAAGTTTCCAACTTTTACCGGTATTTTCAGTAATAATTTTCTCTCCGTTAGATCGCGTTAGTACAGCAGTTAAATTATCAGGTAAAACTTGAGTCCAGTTTTTTCCTGAATTATACGTCTTGAAAACTTCTCCTTTTGAATTTGTAAGAACAGCGCTTAATTCCTGACTATTCATTACAGATTTACAAAAGCAGAATATAAATATGATAAAAATAATTATATTTTTCATTTAATTAATCCCGTATTATTCTGATACACAATTATCATGACAATCAATGATTTCCTGGTCAACAGTATTTATAGGACAACCACTTGGGTCCGGAAAAGGTGAAACGTAACAGTTAATTTCATGTCCGGTAACTTCTGTAGTTATCTGAGGCACTCCATTCAACATACAATATTTATATGTAATTCCGCAACATCCTTGTGAATCAATACATGGGACTTCAACAAGACTATATATAAGTTCACCACCGATATCAAATGAAGAAAAGCATACTTTTGCACATACTTTTTGATAATATGTTGTTTTAACATGATAACCGGTTCCGCATTCCACTTGTGCTTTTATGGCGGGTATAGCATTATCATACCAGGCAATAAAATTAATAAGGCTTATCTGTCTGATTATACTCCTTTTTAATTCACTGATATTATTACTTGTAATTCCAGTACCATTGTTTGTAAGCCATAAAATTAAATTTGTACAGCTTGTCCCATTTAATATAAAAACACTTTCAATAACCCATTGAGTTGTATGAGGCGTTTGTCCGATACATTGCCTCCATTTATAATTTACTCGCAGACTGCATCCTGGAAAGCCATCAGCTTCTATATCTTTAAAAGATGACTGCCAACCTCCTGGATCATCGCAGTTCGCATCCCATTCAGTACAATTTATATCCTGAGATTTTACTAAGTTAATAGTTGAAGCAAATCCAATTACTATGAAAAATAAACTATATAATATTTTTTTTAATTTGATAAATTCTAATTTATACATTGTGAATCCTTTAAATATTTTTTAAAAATTATAAAAACTACATCTACCTCAACATTTTTAAATTTCTTATTTTTATATATATAAATCATAACTTAAGACGTTGAAGTGAAAACAAATAAAGACTCATAAATAATTATGCCTAAGTCCAGCATCATCCAATTTTGCGACAGAAATGATTTATATTTTGTAAATCTTATCTGCCGCTAAATCGTAATTCCGGGAATTTTAAGCTCCTCAAATAAAATAAAAATTTTAATTTTGTGAAAATACTTTTCGTTGAGAATTCGTTGAGAATTCGTTGAGAATTCGTTGAGAATTCGTTGAGAATTCGTTGAGAATTCGTTGAGAATTCGTTGAGAATTCGTTGAGAATTCGTTGAGAATTCGTTGAGACAAAATTTATTAAACAAAAATTCTTTTTCTGCTGAAGTAATAAAGGAGAGATAAAGCGTTTGAAATATGCAGATAACAAAATGGCAAAAAGATATATATTTGCCCCAAGAGATAGGGCAATGTTACTATAAATTTTATGATATTTACCTATCAAAATCATATTTTTTCTTAGTTACCATTATCTTTTTACTAAAATAAGTAATTTTTAAATAATGTGCAAACGAATTTTTTTCACTATCAGAAAATTTCTCCACCTTTTTCCCAATTATTGTCTGAATCGCGGATTATTCTGATTAAAAGATTTCGCGGATTATAAATAGTGCTTGGAAGAAATGAAATTTCATAAATTAATTTGTGAGATACACTAATATATTCTTCACCTGAGTAGTGACAATAATTTTAGCGTTCTACAAAATATATTATAGTATTATAAAATATATACAATAATATTATAACATAATATTCTTAGCATATATTAATTATTGTGAATTCAGGAACAAAATCAAATGCAGACTTCAATTCCAAGAGTTGTTATCATCGGTGGTGGTTTCGGGGGGATTCAAGCGGCAAAAAGTCTTAGTAAAAGTAAAGTTCAGGTTTATTTGATAGATAAGAATAATCACCATTTATTTCAGCCATTATTATATCAGGTAGCTTCATCGGCTTTATCCCCGGGTGAAATTGCTGTGCCAATCCGCTCTGTTTTGAGTAAATATAAAAATGTGAATATTATTATGAATGAGGTATTGTCAATTGATACCATCAAGCGAAAAGTAATTATGATTAGTGGCAGTTTGGAGTATGATTATCTGATAGTTGCTCCCGGCTCAAGACATTCATATTTTGGTAATGATGAATGGGAAAACTACGCTCCGGGGTTAAAAAGTCTGAGTGATGCACTTAAAATCAGAGAAAATATACTATATTCATTTGAACTTGCTGAAAGGTATTATCATACTTCTAAGGCACACAAATATCTGACTTTTGTAATTGTTGGCGGAGGTCCTACAGGCGTGGAAATGGCAGGTGCAATTGCCGAAATAGCACGGAATACTATGCTTCGTGATTTTCCAATTATTAAAAAAAGTGATATAAGGGTTATACTTGTTGAATCAGGTGAGAATTTACTTGCATCTTATCCTAACGAGCTTTCCAATTACACTAAGTCTGCATTGCAATCAATTGGGGTTGAAGTTTTAAACGGAGTTCGAATAAATAAAGTTGCTGAAGATTATGTCATGGCTGGAGACAAGAAAATTGAAACTAACAATATAATCTGGGCAGCCGGAAATTCAGCTTCACCAATACTTAAAACCTTGGGTGTGGAGCTTGACCGCTCCGGCAGAGTTATCGTTGAACCGGATTTATCAATAACCGGAAATGACAGGGTCTTTTTAATTGGCGATGCAGCAAAACATATTAATCCCGATGGAAAGGAAACTCCGGGTATAGCACCTGCTGCTATTCAACAAGCAAAGTATGTTGCAGCAATCATCTCAAAATCTTTAGCCAAAAAAGAACGAAAGCCGTTCACATATTTTGACAAGGGTAGTATGGCAACCATAGGTAAAGCAAAAGCCGTTGCAATGGTTGGATCACTGAAATTTAAGGGGCTCTTTGCATGGCTGATGTGGTCATTCATACATGTATTTTTTCTAATTGACTTTAGAAATCGTTTTCGCGTTATGATTGAGTGGATTTGGTATTATGTCACAAACCGTCCGGGAGCAAGATTGATAGTTTACAGTAAAAAGCCGGATAATCAAAATCCTTTAGTAAATTAAATTATAATTCAGTAAGTGATGGGAGCCTGTTTAAAAAAAAATATAATTTACAGCAATTATTCTAATATTTGAAATAAGTTTGTTATTTTTGTGAATATTATTTTTGAACAGAATGTAAATAAAATGTCAAATATCATTGATGGTAGTGCAGTAGCCGCCCAAATAAGGTCGGAACTTAAAGTAAAATCGGAAATACTTTTCTCCGAAAAAGGCATCAAGCCCGGATTGGCTCTATTGCTGGTTGGCAATAATCCGGCATCGGAAATTTATGTTAATATGAAATTCAAGGCTTGTGGCGAAATTGGCTTTCATTCAATTATTGAGCGATTGCCTGATTCAGCAAGTGAAGAAGAGGTGCTTGGGATAATTTTCAATTGGAATCATAACCCTGAAATTCATGGGATTTTAGTTCAGCTCCCACTTCCAAAACAGATTAACGAATTTAAAGTCTTAAATTCAATTTCACCGGATAAAGATGTTGATGGTTTCCATCCTGTTAATGCCGGCAAACTTATGCTCGGTCTTCCGGGATTTGTTCCATGCACACCGGCAGGTATTATGGAATTATTCAAAAGATATGAAATAAATCTCAAAGGAAAACACGCTGTAGTAATCGGAAGAAGTAATATTGTCGGCAAACCAATAGCAAATCTGATGCTTCAGAAATCTCCAAATGCTAATGCTGTTGTTACTCTTTGCCATTCTGCTGCTCCGGATTTAAGTGTGTTTACTAAACAGGCAGACATTTTGGTTGCTGCTATCGGAGTTGCTGAGTTTATCAAAGGTGATATGGTCAAAGAAGGTGTTGTTGTCATTGATGTCGGTATAAACCGTGTTGATGACCCAAGCAAGCCTAAGGGCTATAAAGTGGTTGGTGATGTAGAATTTGAAACAGTTGCTCCAAAATCGCACTTAATAACTCCTGTACCAAAAGGAGTAGGACCTATGACAATTGCAATGCTTATGTCAAATACTTACGATTCAGCCATAGGACGTTATGCCTCATAAAACACTTGAAAGCTACGGAATAGATGTAATTTATGAAGACGAGAGAATTATCGCTCTGAACAAGCCTGCCGGAATGTTAACACTTCCCGATAGGTTTGACCGTATGGCGAAAAGTATAGTCAGAATTTTGGAATCTGTCTATCCCTCAATTTTTGTTGTGCATAGAATTGATAAGGAAACAAGCGGACTGATAATTTTCGCAAAGGATGCTGAAGCACATAAATTTCTCAATGAGCAGTTTATGGAACATTCTCTTACAAAAGTCTATCACGCGGTAGTTCGTGGTGTTTTCAATCATGATGAATTGGAAATTGACATTCCTATTATGGCAAATCCCAACGGAAAAGGTGGGATGGTTCCGTCAGCTCGCGGTAAATATGCTATAACTGTTGTTCGACCGAAAGAGAAATTTCGATTGGCTACTCTTTTAGAATGTAATCTTATTACTGGAAGGCAGCATCAAATCAGAGTTCACTGTAGTACAACAGGCTATCCTTTGCTCATTGATGAAATGTATTCTGGTGTCAAGGAATTTTATCTCTCTTCAATTAAGAGAAAATTCAATTTGCAAAAGAATGAAACAGAAAAGCCTGTCATAAACAGGCTTACTCTACATTCTAAGTATATGAAATTTATCCATCCCGATGGTGCGGAAATGAAACTTGAATCTGAATATCCAAAGGATTTCGATGTATTAATTAAATTGCTTCGCAAATACGCCTGATTAAAACTGAACGAATCCGACTTTTTTGTAAACCTTTCTGAGAGTTTTCGAGGCTGTGCGACGGGCAGTTTCGTCGCCTGTTTTTAAAATATCAATGAGCTGGTCTTTGTCACTCATCAGTTCATTATATTTTTCTCTTATTGGTTTGAGATAATCAGCCACAGCGTCAGCCACTGCAGGCTTGAAATCGCCGTATCCTTTATCCTGAAAATTCTGTTCAATTTCCTTAATACTTTGGTTTGTAGCAAGGTGCATAAGTGTAATCAGGTTTGAAACTCCGGGCTTGTCTTCAGGTGAGTACTTGATTTCAGAACCTGAATCAGTTACCGAACGCTTAATTTTATTTTTGATAACTTCATCGCTGTCAGTAAGAAATAGAATCGAATTTTGGTTTGAATCTGACTTTGACATTTTTTTCTCAGGAGTCTGAAGACTCATTATCCTGGCTCCGACTTTAGGAATATATGGATCAGGGACGATGAAAGTATCTGAATAATTATGGTTAAAACGCTGAGCAAGATTTCTTGTCAGTTCAAGATGCTGCTTCTGATCTTCGCCCACAGGTACAAGGTCAGCCTGATAAAGCAAAATATCAGAAGCCATAAGAACAGGATAATCGAAAAGTCCGACATTGATATTTTCTGAATGTTGCTGGGATTTATCTTTAAACTGAGTCATACGGCTACATTCGCCCATACCGGTAAAAGTATTGAGCACCCATGTAAGCTGAGCGTGTTCCGGAACGTGAGATTGTATAAATAAGGTGCTCCTTTCCGGATCAATACCTACAGCAATAAACATAGCTGCAGTTTCAAGAGTTCTTTTTCTTAAGTCGGCAGGATTTTGGCGAACAGTTATTGCATGAAGGTCAGCGATCATGAAGTAGCAATCGAATTGCTCCTGAAGTTTTACCCAATTTGTAAGTGCACCGGCAAGATGTCCCATTGTAAGAATGCCTGAAGGTGTGACACCACTAAGTATGACTTTTCTTTTATCTGTTGGATTTTCCATAATTGAATGTATCAAGTTGAATAATTAAAAGCGTAATAACGATAAATATCCTGATTTTGTGTAAATTCGATATTATTTCCGAAATATCAGTTGTTTCTGTTTAACAGACGGTTTTCAAGAGTGCGTGATATCTTAACAAAAGGCAATCCAAGCAATAAATAAACCGCTGCAATCAGAATTCCTGTTCCGATATAATCAAAATATGTTGCTGAAAGCTGATTATAGAGCTTAGTCAGTTCTACAAGCGTAATAACCGAAACAAGTGAAGAATCTTTGAGAAGTGATATAAAATCATTGGTTACAGGAGGAAGAACGATTCTGAATGCCTGAGGCAGAATTACAAATCTCAAAGCCTGACGCCTTTTCATTCCGAGTGCAAGAGCGGCTTCCATTTGTCCTCTTGGGACTGAATTAAAACCTGCTCTGTAATTTTCGGCTTCGTAAGCGGCATAATTTAAACCCAAGCCCAAAACAGCAGCAAGAAAAGGTGAGAGCATTATTCCAATTGATGGCAAGGCATAAAAAATGAAAAATAGTTGAATTAATAAAGGTGTACCACGCATAAACTCCACAAAAGCTATTGCCAGAGAGCTGAAAGGAACCGGAGCATAAAGCCTGATAATTACAATAAAAAGCCCCAAAACAATCGCAAGTATCATAGAAAGAACTGAAATCTGAACTGTCATTAATGCCGCTCTTGCTATCATCGGCATAAAAGTAAGATAGCGGACGAGTCTTTGTTCTAAACTGATTTCTTTGATTTGTATCTGTATATAATAATCATACTTGTCATGTTTTGTTTCCGATTCTTCAAAATCATCTGTATATTCAGCCATCAGTGGATTCCAAAGATTCCATCTTTCAAGTATTTCTCTCAAAATACCGCTTTCTATCATCAAATCAATAGCATTATTTACTCTGCTTAAAAGCTCAATATCATTAAGTCTGAATGCTGCTCCATAAAGTACTTTGCCGATTGGTTGTCCGGTAAGTTTCATATCAGAATTCCATGAAGCATAATAAAGAGCAATTGGAGCATCTACAAGTACAGCGTCAAGCCGTCCGTTCTTTAAATCTTCGAATGCATTGACCTCACCTTCATAAGTAAGTGTTTTAATTGCAGGCTCTGAGAGAAGGATTCTTTCCGCAAGCGAGTTTTTCAAAGCACCTACTTTTTTGTTCCTCAAGTCAATAAGTGATTTATAATCGGGATTTTTGCTTAATGTTACTATCTGCTCATAAGTTACGTAATATGGTTTTGAAAAGTGTATTGCAGATTTTCTGTCTTCTGTAATTTCAAGCCCATTTACAGCTATATCGTAATCTCCCCGGTAAAGTCCGGGAATAAGACCATCCCATTGATTTTGAATGAATTCAGGAGTTACATTCATTAATTTTGAAAGGGCATCAATAAAATCAACTTCAAATCCCATGAGGTGATCAGGAGTAAGCGGGTCCTGAAAAATATATGGAGCATTTCCTTCAGCATCAGCAGCCCATTTCAGCTTCTCTGCATTTAGGGAAGATGTTGTTATTAATAATACTAATATGTAGATTATTCTTTTCAATTTAATAGCAATTTGCTTATATAATCTTTAGTTCTTTCATCTTTTGGATTTTGGAATAAATCATCTGGCGAACCTTTTTCTACAATTATACCTTTATCCATATATGCAATTGTTTCGGATACATTCCTTGCCAAACCAAGTGAATGAGTAACAATAATTTGCGTCATTCCTTCTTTTTTGAGTTGTCTTACAATCTCTATAAAATCAAGAACAAGCTCAGGGTCTAATGCTGAAGTTGGCTCGTCATAGAGCATAATATCAGGATTTACAGCTAAAGCCCTTGCTATGGCGACCCTCTGAGCCTGACCACCTGATATTTTGGAAGAGTTTCGTTCAGCCATCATTTTCATATCAACTTTGTCGAGTAAATATTCACTTTCAGCCCTTGCTCTATCATAGGAATATCCCAAAACCTTTTCTAGCGGAAGGATTACATTTTCAATCACTGAAAGATGTGGAAAAAGATTTAGATTCTGAAATAAAAATCCAACATTTTGTCTGATTTTCAATACTTTTGAACGAATTTCATCATTTGTAATAAATTGCAGAGAGTCTTTCAGATAATTATCTTTACTTGATTTTTTTGCATCGTCATGGACTTTCTCATTATTAAATTCTTCACTTTTTAAAGTAATTTCTCCTATACGAATCTCTCCTTCACTCATAATATTCAGACAATTAATGCAACGAAGAAAAGTTGTCTTACCGCAACCCGACCTTCCAATAATTGATATTATCTCACCCTTTTGGGCTTGAAGTTCAATTCCTTGCAAAACATACTCTTCGCCGAAATATTTTTTCACATTTGCAGCCTCTAAAATTATTCCATTGCTCGAATTATCAGTCATTAAAATATGTTGTTAAATCTGTATAAATAATATTAGCAAATTTAATAAATTATAACAAATTAAAATTATTTTATTTCTATTATTAATCAAAAACTGCAAAATTATGCAAAAGGGCTGAATTACATAACAATAATTTGTTTTGATATCCAGCCCAAATAAAATAAGCATATCTGATATTTTATCTACTTAAGATAATCTTTTCTGACAAAGTTTTACTTCCGTAATTAACAACTACGAGGTATTCACCTGATGATAATATCCCGGCTTCAATTATGAAATTATATAAGCCTGAACTTGATACTGAATGATTAATTTTGTAAACTTCCTTGCCGGCTGAATTATATAGTATAAGCTCTATATTTCTCGGTTCAGGTAAAAATACAGCAATTTCACACTTATCATTAAATGGGTTAGGATAAGCTGATATTGATGGCGAAGAAAAATCGAAATCAATACTGCCTTTTGCAAAGTAAACAAAATTTGTTCTGTAAGTGATTATATCTACATCTGAATTACTGAATAAGTCCTTCACCGATTCAAGATTTATATTCATATATGTATGCTTCAGCTTATCATAAGCACGCAATTCAAAATATTTATGTTCGGAATTGTTATTTTTGTCGAAATTCCAAACAGTTATGTAAGCGCGGTTGTCAATGACTTTAGCGCTACCTGCAAGCAAATTATCTTGATTGAAAACTCCTATATCAAACCTGCTGTTGAATTTATCAAGCTCCAGAATAATTGTCATATTATCACCTGTATTTGAGATAGCTGGCTCCAAGATATCGGCAGCAGTATTTGTAAAATTATTTAAAGGGGCAATTCTGCCCTGCTGATTTGCAGGATAAGTAAGTGTCGCGGCGCTACTCAAATAAACCTGATATCCTTGACCGGGAAGCAGATTTCCGATGCCATTAATATTAAACATAGGAATATATGTTCTTCCGAAGTTGTCTTTTGCTATAACAAGACTATTGCTGTTTGTAAGAGTGGCGAATGCAGTTACAGCATTCATATTTGAATTACGCAAGTATGAAATCAAACTCCAACCCGAAGAAAGCTCAATATCTTCATTTTCAGGAATAGCCTGATTTCCTCCAATAACAATGTCATTTTCGACAGACATATACACTTGATAACCATCGAATAGTTTCCAATTTCCTATTCCGTTTATATCAAATGCCGGTAGATATGTTTTGCCAAGACCGTCTTTAACAATAACAACGTCATCTTTTATATCATTCCACACATCTGTCATAGAAGCATTTATCGGTGTAATATATGAGGAAATTAGATTCCAACCCGAACTTAAGCTAATAGTTTGATATTTTATTGATGATTCAAGTGAGCTAAGTATGCTTAAAGAATCATTTTGGAATACTTCTGGACCTGATTCGAATTTTGCAGTTGAAGGATACACTAAATCCAACTGTGAATCCCAAGTCTTGAATTTGTAGGCTTCATCATCATCATAACCGTCTTTTTCAGAAGTTTTGGTGTCATCGCCCCAAACTGTAATATCCAGAGTTTCATTATTCCAGATACCATATCCTGAACATTTTAGAGTACCATTATCATCAAAAAAGAGTCCAATAGCATCACCTTTATCTATATCACGATTTCCAATTTTTATATCTGCACCAATAGGAACTCTTACTACACTGCTTATTTCTGAATCAGAAATATAAGTCCAGTCATCGGGTACACTTTTTTCTGAATCGAATTTTCTTGCAGTAGAATAATCACTTGTATTCTGACTTCCAACTGTATTTACTCTCCAATAGTAAGTTTTGCGGTAAGATAATATCCCACTTGAAAGTGTAACCGAAGTTGAGGCTGTGTTTGTTTGGTAAACAATATTATTAAATTGTTGATCATCTGAAATTTGAATGTTGTAACTCAGTGCATCCTCAATAGCATCCCAAACAAACTCCGCTGTAAGCTTAATATCTTTTGCATTATTGAGGGGAGAGATTAAATCCGGAGCCACAACAAAAGCAGGAGCAATATTCAAAGCGAAATCTTCAAATTCACCATTTTGGATAATGCCACAATAACTGCTAATATTATCATTGCTGATAGCCATTCTTGCTCTTACTTTGCCTGTTATTGCCGATGAAGGAACTGTTATATTCGCCGTAAATGGACCAGAGCCTGGTGTGCCGATGATTGCTAAAGACTCTCCTTCATCGTCAAAATCATTATCTCCATTCCAGTCTATCCAAAGTTTGAATAAAGAATTGGCAGTTGTGTTTGTTCCACTTGCTGAAAACTGGTAGGTTTGCTTTTTGTTTACATTGAGAGTTTGTGAAGCATAATTATCTGCATAACCCCAGTCACAACCACTTTGATACTGCAAAGTTCCAAAAGTAACATCTGATATATATGGACCACAAACGAGAGCCTTAGCATCACAAGATGCTGAAGAAGGATATGCTGAGAATGTTCTGAGAGTGCTCCAATTACTATTTTCAAGTGAATTTATTGCTCTTACTCTCCAGATAACATTCTGATTTATATTTAGATTAAGTAAACTAATTGCGACCATTGTATCTGTCAAATTTGCATTTTCGTACAAAATTGTTGAAAAATTTGAACTTGTCGCAAATTGAACATGATATTTTTCTGCATCTTCGACTTCAGACCACCTTGCAATCTCTGAGTTCATAATATTCTTTGACTGATGAGGTGGATACAAAGAAGCAGGGGTTTGCAGTACCTGACGAGTTGTGAATGTATAAGTCGTGGAATATGGTCCTGAATCGCTACCGCGAATGGCTCTGACTCTCCAGTAATAGAGGGTATTGAAGTTCATTGATACTGACCCTAAATCAAATAATAAAACATTTCCAACATTACTGTTAATAACATGTGAGCTGAAATTGCTGAACCTTGATAATTGCAACTCGTAAGACTCTGCGCCGCTTACACTTTGCCAGGTTAAGTCTGCATCGAGCATTACTTTTGTGGCATTATTATCAGGAGCCGTCAGCACAGGAGCTACAAGTGGTACAGGCATAGTAGTGAATTGCCTGTAGGAAGCCCAGGGACCATTTTCGCTTCCTCGTTTAGCTCGGACTCTCCAGAAATATTCCGTAGAGTAATCAGGCGAAATATTACTTAATGAATACGATTGTCCTGATTGAGTGGCATCCGCAAGTGTAGATGAGAAGCTTGAACTAAGAGCAATTTGAATTTGATAATTATCTGCTCCCTGAACGCTGTTCCAAGCGAGATTTTCATCCAATGGAATGTTGGTTGAATTATCGTTTGGATTATTGAGAATAGGTGCAACCAACGGAATTGCCATTGTAGTAAATTGTCTGTAAGTTGCCCAAGGTCCGTCTTCGCTACCTCGTTTTGGTCGCACACGCCAGTAATAGGTGGTAGAATATTCAGGACTATAATTTGATATTGCATAATTAAGTCCTGTTTGAGTAACATTTGCAAGCGTTGTAGTGAAATTTGAATTTAATGAAACCTGAACCTGATAATTGTCGGCTCCCTGAACAGAATTCCAGCTCAATATTGCTGATAATTGAACATCAGTAGCATTATTATCAGGAGCTGTCAGCACAGGAGCAACAAGTGGAATCGGCATAGTAGTGAATTGCCTGTAAGAAGCCCATGGACCATTTTCGCTTCCTCGTTTAGCTCGGACTCTCCAGAAATATTCCGTAGAGTAATCAGGCGAAATATTACTTAATGAATACGATTGTCCTGATTGATTAACATCCGCAAGTGTAGATGAGAAGCTTGAACTAAGAGCAATTTGAATTTGATAATTATCTGCTCCCTGAACGCTGTTCCAAGCGAGATTTTCGTTCAATGGAATATTGGTTGAATTATCGTTTGGATTATTGAGAATAGGTGCAACCAACGGAATTGCCATTGTAGTAAATTGTCTGTAAGTTGCCCAAGGTCCGTCTTCGCTACCTCGTTTTGGTCGCACACGCCAGTAATAGGTGGTAGAATATTCAGGACTATAATTTGATATTGCATAATTAAGTCCTGTTTGAGTAACATTTGCAAGCGTTGTAGTGAAATTTGAATTTAATGAAACCTGAACCTGATAATTGTCGGCTCCCTGAACAGAATTCCAGCTCAATATTGCTGATAATTGAACATCAGTAGCATTATTATCAGGAGCTGTCAGCACAGGAGCAACAAGTGGAATCGGCATAGTAGTGAATTGCCTGTAAGAAGCCCATGGACCATTTTCGCTTCCTCGTTTAGCTCGGACTCTCCAGAAATATTCTGTAGAGTAATCAGGCGAAATATTACTTAATGAATACGATTGTCCTGATTGATTAACATCCGCAAGTGTAGATGAAAAGCTTGAACTAAGAGCAATTTGAATTTGATAATTATCTGCTCCCTGAACGCTGTTCCAAGCGAGATTTTCATCCAATGCAACATCATCATCATTGTCTGCCGGATTTGTTAGTGCAGGAGCGACGAGAGGAATAGGTTCAGTAATAAACATTCTGCTTTCTGACCATGGACCATCTTCACTGCCCCTTTTTGACCTTACTCTCCAGTGATATTCTGTGGAATAGTCGGGACTGAAATTAGAAATAGAATAATTTAAACCTGATTGAGTAATATTCGCATATAATTCATTAAAACTTGAATTCGGTGAAATTTGAATAGTGTAATTATCTGCTCCTGCAACCGAATTCCAGCTCAATGCTGAAGAAATTGTCACATCTGATGCATTATCTGCCGGTGAAACCAGTTCAGGTGCTACAAGCGGTATGGGTTTTGTAGTAAACTGTCGGTGATTAGCCCAAGGACCATTTTCAAGTCCTCGCTGCGCCCTTACTCTCCAGTAATATGTTGTAGAGTATTCAGGATTAATGCTTAGAAGTGCCAGATAAATATTACCTAAAATCAAATCAGTAAATGGATTATCGAAATTTGAAGTATGAGATACCTGAATTTGATAACCTTGCGCTCCCTGTACTGCATTCCATGTGAGATTGATATTCAAATCAATATTTGTAGCGTTATCTGAAGGATTTGTAAGAACCGGTGCTACAAGAGGTACCTGTTCAGTTGTAAATAACCAAGTACTAGACCATGGACCGTCCTGTCCTGTGCTCTTGGCTCTAACTCTCCAGTAATAATTTGTTGAATAATTCAAAGAAGCATTAGAAAGAAAATAAGTTGTATCAGTAACAGATGTATCAATTATAGTTGTTCCAAACGATGAATTAATAGAAACCTGTACCTGATATGTTTCAGCTCCCTGAACAGATTGCCATTTCAATGTATCAGCAATAGGAATATTCGTTGAATTATTCAGAGGGTGGTTTAAGGTAGGTGCAATTAAGGTAAAATACTCTCCCGGCAGTTGTACTTTCCATACTCCTCTTCCATAAGTAGCCGCAAATAAAATACCATCTGCTTGGTGAATTTCAAGTTCATTTACAATAACATTCGGAAGGCTTTGGTTATATTCAATCCAGTTAGTTGTTTTATCGTCACGATAGAATACACCTAAATCGGTTCCCACATATACACGGTTATCTCTGTTTTTCTGATATACAATAGTATTAACAGGTATGTTTGGTAAATTTCCTGTTATATTTGTCCAGCTTGTACCGCCATTGGTAGAATAATAAACTTTTTGTCCGCTTGTATATCCTGAAAAAGTTGCCCAAATTCTATTTGGGTTATCCGGATGAATAGCCATATATGTAATACTTCTTGAAGTTGGAAGTGTAATTGATGACCAGTTGGTACCTCCATTTGTTGTTCGGTTCAAGATGCTTCCATAGCCGGCATAAATGTGGTTGGTGTTAGATGGAGCAACGTGAAGCAATGTCAGACTTCCGTTTGAAAACGATGATAAAGAACTCCAGTTGGTGCCTCTGTTAGTTGATACCCATACATTTCTGTAACCTGCATACATTATTTGAGGATTCGTAGGGTGCAACACGTAAGGAGTAACCCATGCGCCATTAGTTTCAGGTCTGTTTAGTCCTGACCAGTTTTTGCCTGCATTTGTCGAGCGTCTCATTTGTCCGTAATATAATGCTCCCCACATATAATTGGTATCGGTATAATCAATTATACATTCCATTCCATCTCCACCGATTACATCAAACCATTCAGCATTTTTTTTCAGTTTTGTTCCATTATCCTGTGAGCCTGCAATTACAAAATTTGAATTTGTCTGAGAAACACCAAGCCTGTAAAATTGCGTTATTTTCAAGCCAGAGCCAAGCCAGGTCCATGATGAACCATTATTGGTAGTTCTGTCAATTCCTCCGTCATGACCTGAATATAGTCTGTTGGATGTTCCTGCAAATCTCAGATGATGATGGTCGGCATGTACTTCCGGTCTTCCTCCTTGCCCATACCAATGAGCCACACAAGACCATGAGGAACCTGAATTTGTTGTTCGCCAAACATTTACACCACCGATGAATACAACATTTTTATCTGTAGGACTGGCTACAATATCTAAATCATAGAAAGCTTGTCCACCTGAATCTGCAGCACTACTTTCCCAGCCTAATAAATTTATCTGGTCATTATCCCAGTTACTTAAGGTAGTCCAATTTGTACCACTGTTTGTACTTCTGTAAACTCCATACAATCCATAATTATTTGCACTTGTACCGCCACCCCAGTTATAATAACCATATACCGCATAAATATAATTTGCATCATGAGCTGATACGGTAAGTTCAGCCCTGTAAGTATTTGCATTTGCTGATGGAAGTCCGCTTGTTAGTATACTCCAGTTGGTTCCTGCGTTAGTTGTTCTTACTATTTCCCAAGTACTTGTTGCATAAAGTGTATTTGGGTCTCCCGGTTTGAATTCGATATCCCAAAAACCGGAAGAGTAGGTAAGACTAATGCTCATTTGTGTCCAGCTATTGCCACCGTTTGTGGTTTTGAATATCCCGATTGAAGTAGCTGCATATAGTATATCGTAATTTGAAGGGTGCATTATGAGCTTACGAATGACTCTGTTATTTTGAATAGTCCAGTTGAGTCCTGTCGTATTCCAGTTTTCGCCTCCATCAGTTGATTTAAGTACTCCAACGCTGTAAGTGTCAGCTACATCACCGTCGCCGGTAGCGATATACATAATATTTTTGTTGCTTGGATTGATACATATTCCGCTTATTCCGAGCGAGGGTAGTTTGTCAGTTTTAGTTGTCCATGTAGCACCGTCATCAGTAGTTTTCCAAAGTCCGCCACTTGCTGACCCTACCCAAATTGTTCGGTTAGTAGTGCCATCATAATCAGGATCTTCCTCTATACAGTTAAGTCTGCCAAGTCCATTATATCCACCTGTATTTGTCTCGGGTCCAATATTTTCCCAGTCTGAGCCTTGTAAAATCTCATTGTCACTTGATTTTTGATTTCGTAGTTTCATCAACTCATTGTAAGTATGCATCGGGTCGGGAAAATTTCCATCAGGAAATGTTCTTTGCTCCCAGAACCATTCCCATCTCTTGAACTGCATCCAGCCGCCACGCTGATTTTTTGGAGTTTGGAGGTTGATTTCTTTACCCTCCCAATATTTGTTGAAAGATTCCTGAATTTCATAGAAATTATATCTCTTGTTAATATCAGTTTTAAATTTGTCTTCACCATTGGGCCAAATTTGTGAAAAAGCAAGAGTATTCATTCCAAAAAATATTACCATACTCCAAAATATTCTGTATGGATTTTTCATACCGTAAACTCCAATAAAATTATGTATATTTTGTTACTTACATATTTTTAAGTAGTAAAATTATTGTAAATATTGTATCGTAAACCAATTTTTAATATTTGATTTTTTGGATAAATTAATTTATTTTTGAATATATCATATTGCTAAATTAAATTATTGAATTATATCAAATGGAATTAACCAAGCAGAGTCCGATAGGAGTATTTGATTCAGGTATAGGCGGATTAAGCGTACTGAAGCAGTTTATTCGTTTTCTACCGGCTGAAAATTATATATATTTAGGTGATACAGCAAGAGTACCTTATGGAAATAAATCTCGTAAGACCGTCGAACAATATGCCGGTGAATCTACAGAATTTTTACTGTCGAAAGGTGTAAAAATTATCATAGTAGCCTGCAATACTGTTTCAGCTGTAGCATTGGAGGCGGTAAAAAGTGTAGCCGGAGAAATTCCTGTAATCGGAATGATTGAGCCGGCTGCCAATGCAGCTTTGAGAGCTACTCGAAACGGTAAAATTGGTATTATCGGAACTCGTGCTACAATTACAAGCAATGCATATCCTGATCAAATCAATTATATTGATAATAGTAACGAAATTCAGGTGTTTACTCAGGCATGCCCGCTTTTTGTACCAATCGTGGAAGAAGGTATGCTCAGACATAATGCTGCGAAATTAATTGCAGAAGATTATCTGAAAATTATGAAAGATGAGGATGTGGATACTCTTGTTTTGGGATGTACTCATTATCCGCTTATATCACATTTGATTAGTGAAATTTTGAAGGATGTTACATTGATTGATTCCGGTGAACATGCCTCAGTATCTGCATTAAGATTACTTGCGGAGAACAAATTATTGATAGAACCCGGAATTGAGTTTATCAATAAACCAAGAATAAATTTTTTTATCACAGATTTACCGTCAAATTTTTATGAATTAGCTAAAAATTTTCTCGGAATTGAGATTGATAAACCCGAATTAATATGTCTTTGAAAATTAAATTATAAATTTATAAATAAGACTATCACTGTCGGAGATACATTTTTTTAATAAAAATTTTAAGATATTAAAAAAAAATGCATTTTTTTTTAATATTTCTAAATTACTGCATAGAAATATTAGGATTTTTTATTACATTCAAACTTGCCTTTAAGTGAATTTTTAAAAATGATGTTTTAGTAAATTCTAAAAAATTAAATAAGATAAGCTAAGTATAAATTATGAGTGTAATAATAGTATTAATGGCGGCGAGTTTGTCAGTAGCAATTATTTTCTTGATAGCTTTTTTATGGGCAATTCGCAGCGACCAGTTTGAAGATACTTTTACACCTTCAATGAGAATACTTAATGATGAGAAAGAACAAAAAATAACAAATGTTAAATAAATAACCGGATTTATAATGGCACAAAGTGATACTGTGAATAATCAAGGCACTCAGCTCGATACTTTCAGTTATGACAATAATATTGTCAGACTTTTCACATGGGCAACAGTTCTATGGGGGGTTGTCGGCTTTCTGGTAGGATTGATTATTGCAATTCAATTATATGCACCGGCGTATATTCCATGGTTTGATTTAGGAATATCCTGGCTTTCTTTTGGCAGATTAAGACCATTGCATACTAATGCAGTGATTTTTGCATTCGTTGGAAATGCAATATTTCTTGGAATATATTATTCCATGCCCCGACTACTTAAAGCAGCAATGTGGAGTACACTTCTCAGTAAAATTCATTTCTGGGGCTGGCAACTTATTATTGTTTCAGCTGCAATTACTTTCCCTCTCGGACTTACACAAGGCAAAGAATATGCTGAATTGATTTGGCCCATAGACGTTGCTATCGCAATTGTTTGGATTGTTTTTGGCGTCAATATGTTTATGACACTCATCAAACGCCGTGAAAAACATATGTATGTGGCTATTTGGTTTTATATTGCTTCATGGGTTACTGTTACAGTGCTTCATGTTGTAAATTCACTTGCTATTCCAACTGGATTTTTGCACAGTTACCCGATTTATGCTGGTGTACAAGATGCTCTTGTCCAATGGTGGTATGGTCATAATGCAGTTGCATTCTTCCTTACAACTCCGTTTTTAGGATTAATGTATTACTTCCTGCCAAAAGCTGCCGACAGACCGGTATATTCTTACAAATTGTCAATTATTCACTTCTGGTCTTTAATATTTTTATATATTTGGGCGGGACCACATCATTTACTTTATTCTTCACTTCCAGACTGGGCTCAGTCACTTGGCACAGTATTTTCGATTATGCTTATAGCTCCATCGTGGGGCGGCATGATAAACGGGCTTCTAACACTAAGAGGCGTTTGGGATAAAGTCCGCGAAGAACCGATTTTGAAATTCATGGTTGTTGCTATTACTGCTTATGGTATGGCGACTTTTGAAGGACCTATGCTTTCGATAAAATCAGTGAATGCACTTTCGCACTTTACTGACTGGACGATTGCACACGTTCACGTTGGTGCATTGGGTTGGAATGGTATGCTTACTTTTGCTATTTTATACTGGATTGTTCCAAAACTATGGAATACTAAAATTTACTCGAAGAAACTTGCAAATATGCACTTTTGGATTAGTACAATCGGTATTTTAGTATATGCTATTCCGGTATACTGGGCAGGCATTACTCAAGGTTTGATGTGGAAACAATTCTCACCGGAAGGTTTCTTGCTTTACAGAAATTTCCTCGAAACAGTAACCCATTTGGTACCAATGTATTTGATTCGCTCTTTCGGTGGATTGTTATTCCTTACCGGTTCAATTATTATGGTTTGGAATTTACTTAAAACAGCTAAGATGGGTACATTCGTTGCTTTTGAAACTGTAAAAGCAGCTCCACTTCATGACCCGGGCAAAGACAAGCCAAATCACAGATGGCTAGAAGGTAAGCCTGTGCCTTTCATAATTGCAACATTAATTGTAGTTTTGATTGGTGGACTTTTTGAAATTATTCCTTTGCAGGTTATAAAATCAAATGTACCGACAATTGCAAGTGTAAAACCTTATACTCCTCTTGAGCTAATCGGTCGGGATATTTACATTGCTGAAGGATGCTATACTTGTCACTCTCAACTTATCAGACCATTCCGTTCTGAAACTGAGAGATATGGTGAATATTCAAAAGCAGGCGAATTTGTGTATGACTATCCATTCCAGTGGGGCTCCAAGCGTACAGGTCCTGACCTACACAGAGTAGGAGGTAAGTATCCGAATGCGTGGCATTATCAGCACATGTATGACCCGCAATCCATATCGCCGGGTTCAATTATGCCAAGATATCCATGGCTTCTGGAGGATGCTTACGATATTTCTACGATTGCATCAAAAATCCGAACTATGATGATATTAAATGTTCCTTATCCTGATGACTATGACAAATATGCTAATGCTGATGTTGTTACTCAGGCACAGGAAATTACTGACGAGCTTGCTACTGCAGGCATTACTACTACTCCCGATAAACAAATAATTGCTTTGATAGCTTACCTTCAGAGATTGGGTATAGATATTAAAGGTGAAACTTCTACAATGAAATAGGAGAGAGAGACTATGTTTAGAAATATTTTTTCGCAACTTCAGGGTATAGAAATTTATCCTATAATAACAATGCTGTTCTTTTTTATCTTTTTTGTATCTGTATTATTTATGGTATTCAGATTAGATAAAAAATTTGTTAGTTACATGGGTAACTTGCCTTTGGAAAGTGATGAACTACAATTAAAATTTAATAAGGGAGAATAAATATGTCGCAAGAACAAGATAAAATTTTAGACCATAATTATGATGGTATCTTAGAGTATGACAATCCACTACCAAGGTGGTGGGTTGGTCTGTTTATTTTGACTGTGATTTGGAGTGTAATATATATGTTTTATTATCACATGACCGGTATGGGACAGGGGCAGGAAGCTGAATATGCCGCAGAATTTAAAATGAGCTCTGAAGAGTATGAAAAAATTGCTATGAAAATGAACCAAATGTGGGCTAATGTATCGTTTGAAGTTTTAAATGATAAAGAAAGTCTTGCAACCGGCGAGCAAATTTATAAGACTAATTGTGTTTCTTGTCACGGTGCCTTCGGCGAAGGTGGAATTGGTCCTAACCTGACTGATAATTATTATATTCACGGCGGTGGAATTCAAAATGTGATGAATGTAGTGATTAATGGTGTTCCGGAAAAGGGTATGATATCATGGAAACCGCTTCTTAAACCTGAAGAGATTCAGATGGTTTCCAGTTATATTCTAACATTGACAGGTACTAATCCGCCAAATCCTAAGGCTCCTCAGGGAACTGTTTGGGAAAATTGATTTGTTAGGAAAAGAAAAGTAATTTTTGTTCTTTTTAAATTTAGGTTGAAATCACTCAAAGTGCAAAGATGATATATGACATGATTTGTCGCATTGATTTGGAAATCACTGAAACATTTAATCAATGACACATTTTGTCAGATTGAGCGAATTCGAAATGTAATCTTTAGTCTTCGACTACGCTCAGACTGACAAAAGATATCATAACAACAACCAAGTGTCACATTGAGCGAAGTCGAAATGTGGTAAAGTTCAAAGAATTAAATAAATACTAGATGTGATAGATTTAGATAACTGAATTTTTTGTAAAATTTATAATTTGATAGAATTGGCTTGTTAGAAACGATGTATGGTTGATACAATAGAAATTGTGATTTTTAGATTTTTTCTGCCAAAGGCAGTGTGATTCAGGTGTTTTTATGGATAATGAAGGTTCTTATAAGGAGCTAAAAATAAAAGGCAGTAACGAAGAAGTTTTTTCGGATACTGATAAACTCATAACCGAAACCGGTGTTTCTTTCAGGGACAGAGTTTCGAATATTGATAAGAAAGGTAACAGGATTTGGATTCATCCGAAAAAACCTAAGGGCAAGTTTCATAAATGGAGGGCTGTAGTTGCTGTTGTTCTTTTGGCTCTTATGGTTGTAACACCATTTATCAAAATAAATGGAAACCCATTCATCTTACTTGATGTTTTGCAAAGGAAGTTTATTCTTTTTGGTGTAGTTTTCTGGCCCCAGGATTTTCATATTTTTGCAATATCATTTCTTGCAATAGTAATTTTTGTAGTATTGTTTACTGCGGTTTTTGGCAGGATATGGTGCGGATGGGCGTGCCCGCAGACCATATTTATGGAGATGGTTTTCAGAAAAGTTGAGTATTGGATTGAAGGCGACTATAAGCAACAAATGAAACTTGCCAATAGCGATTGGACAAGTGAAAAAATTTTCAAACGCGGGCTTAAGCATTCAATTTTTATTGCCCTGTCATTTATAATTAGTAATATATTTTTAGCCTATGTTGTTGGTGTTGACAAATTGGGTATGCTGATAACTGACGGACCTTTTCAGCATGGCTCGACATTTGTGGCACTTCTGATATTCTCGGGACTATTTTATTTTGTATTTTCCTGGTTTAGAGAGCAGGCATGTACATTTGTTTGCCCTTATGGAAGATTACAATCTGTTCTTTTGGACAAAAACTCTATTGTCGTAGCCTATGACTTTAAGAGGGGAGAACCGCGTGGAAAATTCAAAAAGGGAGCATCTGACCAAGGGGATTGTGTTGATTGTGGTGCGTGCGTAAGAGTTTGTCCGACGGGTATTGATATCCGTAATGGCACTCAGCTTGAATGTGTGAATTGCACTGCTTGTATAGATGCTTGTGATGAAGTAATGGATAAAGTCAATAAGCCAAAGAGCTTAATCAAATATGCTTCACAGAATTTACTTGATGAAGGCAAAAAATTTAAAATTACACCAAGAATAATTTTATATACATTAGCTTTATCATTGCTTATTGGTATATCTGCTACCTTAATTGCTAACCGAACCGATGTGGAAGCGACTATTTTAAGAGCTAAGGGTTCACTTTATCAGGTAACTGAAAATGACATGATTGCCAATGTATATACTGCTACGATAATAAATAAAACATTTAATCCTATGCCTATTGAGCTTAGGGTTTTGGAAATTCCTGATGGAAGTATCAAACTAATAGGAAAAGATAGTATTTATGTAGGCTCAGAGACATATACAGATGCAACATTTATACTTGAAATACCAAGGAGCTTTGTAAAAGGCTCGAGAAATGATGTTAAAATCGGCGTTTATTCAAATGGCGAACTGATTCAAAATGTTAAAACGGGCTTTACCGGACCTGCCCCCGGAATGAAATAATAGGAGATTTTTATGGCAAAATTCAAATTACATTGGGGTAACAGTATAGCGATATTTTATATATCTTTTGTGCTTGTTCTTGTTGGGTTTGTAATTTTCACCAGATTCAACAGGGTGGAACTTGTTGATGAAAATTATTATGAAAAGGAATTGAAATATCAGAATGTAATAGATAAAATGGATAGAGCCGGTAAATTACCTGAACCTCTGTCTATAGAATCATCAGATAGTTATGTTCGGTTTTCATATCCAAAAAGTGTTGACCAAGGAGATATAAGCGGTGAAATCACTTTTTTCAGACCTTCTGATAAAAAACTTGATTTTACTTTACCTGTAAAACCGGATGAATCAGGTTTTCAGGTTGTCGGCTCGTCTAATCTTGAAAAGGGAATGTGGAGAGTTAAGGTTGATTGGGCAGTCGGTGATACGACATATTATAATGAACAGGTTCTTGTAATTAATTAATTTTCGGATGAAAAAATGATTGAAGTAGGAGCAGGATTTGCACTCGGTATATTGGGCAGCTTCCATTGTCTTGGAATGTGCGGACCAATTGCTATTGCAATTCCGCACCGAAGCACCACAAAAGCCGGAGTAGCAGCTGAAAGTCTTGTTTATAATTTTGGAAGAGTTGCTACATATACGGCTATGGGGATTCTTCTTGGATTTGTTGGAGCCCCCCTTCGTCTTGCGGGTTTTCAGGAATATGTATCTATCGCTACAGGCTTTTTGATGCTACTTTTTTTGATAATCCCACGAAAGTATTATCAAGGTGTTAATGACATGAGATTCTTTGGTAAGATTGTCGGAAGACTTAAAAGTAAGTTTCAGGAATTTTTTAAAGCTAAAAGCATATTGTCACTTTTTACACTTGGATTACTAAACGGATTACTCCCTTGCGGGCTGGTTTACATCGCCCTTGCAGGTTCTTTTGCTGCAGATGGTGTATTGACTGCAGGACTTTATATGGCTGCTTTCGGTGTCGGTACTGTTCCAATGATGGCTTTGCTTTATTTTTCAAAAAATCTTCTTACAATTAGTCTCAGAAATAAATTAACAAAAGCAATTCCCTATGGTGTTGCAATTGTTGCTGTTTTAATGATTTTACGCGGACTTTCACTTGGAATTCCTTATATCAGTCCAAAACTTACAGATCAGGTAATTAGTGAACAAGTACCTGAGTGCTGTCATTGATTACTTTAGATAGTTTATTTTACATATAGATAGTAAAATTAGATTAGCATACTTTACTTACAATAAAAAAAATAACATAATAATTAGTGTTGTGTAAAATAAAATTAAGTGTTATTTTGCAATGATACGCAATGCAATTTTAAAAAAAGTTATTTTTACATTTGTACATATATGCATATTTCTTACATAAATGCACAAGTTCGTAAAATATAATTTTAACGAATTCGATACATATTACTTAACTTAATTTTGCTTAGTGTATTTCAAATCGAAAAATAATTATTAAACTAAATTAGAAACTTTTTACAGGCAGAAAGTGAAAAAAAAGATACTGGATTACGCACTCAAGGTAAAACTACCTGTAACGGTATTTGTAATACTTATGTCATTTGCTCTGACCTATTTTATTGCAAAACCTGAGCGAGACGGTGTTGGGTATGCACCCGAGCAACCGATTAAATTTTCGCATAAACTTCATGCAGGCGATATGGCTATAGATTGCCAATATTGTCACACAAGTGTTACCAAAACACGCCACGCCAGCATACCTGCTGCAAGCATTTGTATGAATTGTCATACAGTTGCACGTACAGATAAGCCCGAGATTATCAAACTCACCGAGTATTACAAAAACGAAGAACCAATTCCATGGAAACGAATTCACCGGGTACCTGAATATGCATATTTCAATCATGCATCTCACGTCACTAAGGGTATTGATTGTGCAAACTGCCATGGCGATGTTCGGGAGATGGAAGTTGTAAGTCAGGTAAGGTCATTTACGATGGCAAGTTGTCTTGATTGCCATAGAAACCCTGAAACAACAATTATTCCACAGCCTAACCGGGAGTTTACCCAGAAAGGTCCTGACAATTGTAATGCTTGTCATCGTTAAGAAATAAGAAATTTATCAAGAAATAAATGAATAGAGTTATGAAGCAAAACCGTAGAAAGTTTTTCGGACTTATTGGGGCAGGTGCAGTTGGTGCATTTGCTAGCCAGTTTGTTCCGTTTAAGCTTTTAGCCGGAAATGATGGTACTTCTTCCGAAATCGGAAATAAGCCAAAAGTAATAATTCATCCTCTTGCTGTTCCACGTACCAAACGGAGTGATAAGTAGATGGAAAATACTAAACCAAAATTCTGGAAAAGCTTAAACCAGTATAATCAAAAGCCTTCATCTGTTGAATCAGCCCATCACGAATTCGTGAAAGGCGTTACGGATGATTTTGATGTAAATGCACTTCCGGATAAATCCAGAAGAAAATTCATTGCATTGATGGGTGCTTCTACAGCACTTGCCGCAACTGCCTGCTCCGATTATTACGACAAAGGCGAAATTATTACCTATAACAAAAAGCCTGCGAGCATTACTTATGGTCAGGCAAATCATTATGCCACCTCTCTTAATAATGGCACAGGTGTTCTTGTCAAAACCCGTGAGGGAAGACCAATCAAAATTGACGGTAATCCTGAGCATCCCGTAGGAAAGGGTAAAATCTCGACTATTGACCAGGCAGCTATTCTTGATTTGTATGACCCAAGCCGTCTAAGATTTCCCATAAAAAAATCTGACAGTAAGCTGGTTTTATACAAAGATGATATGCCACGCTCAGATTGGGAAAAGGTTGATAATCAAATTGTAGAAAAATTAAAAAAAGCTGCTCAGGATGGCAAAGAGATTGCGATTGTTACACATTCGGTAACTTCTCCGACTCAAAATAAGCTGTTTAATGATTTTGTGCAAAAATATCCTACTGCTAAAATTTATTCTTATGACCAGATTAATGATTCGCAAAAGCGTCAGGCTTGGGTTGATTCCTACGGCTCAAGTTCAATTCCCTCTACAAAATGGAATGAAGCTGATGTGATTCTGTCTTTTGAATGTGATTTCCTCGGTTCTGAAGGCAATGTTGTTGAGCAGATTGCTCAATTCAGCTCAAGACGTGATATGGACAATCCCGAAGGATTTAATAAATTATATCAGATTGAAGGCAATTATTCTCTAACAGGAGCTATGTCTGATTATCGAATCAGATTGACTCCCGAGAATCATTACGCTTTTATAATGAGTATTGCCGCAGAAATTAATTCGAAAGGAAAATCTGCTTATTCAAATGAGTCACTTGCTTCCGTACTTTCAGGATATAATTTAAAGAATTTTGCTCAGCAAAATGGTATCAACCAAAAAGTTCTTGATGAGCTTTTGAAAGATATTATGGCACATGGTAGTAAAACTCTTGCCGTAGCCGGAATTCTTCAACCAAAACAAGTTCATGTGGCTGTTAATCTTCTTAATGAAGTTTTGGGTTCAGTCAGAAATATTTATGATTTCAATCATAATGAAGAGCTTCAGAGACCAATCAGTACCAATGATGAACTGAATAATTTGGTTAGTGGTCTCAATTCCGGCAATATATCAGTATTGATTCATTTTGATTCTAATCCGGTTTATCATTTTCCAACTGATTTAGGATATGCAGATGCTTACAAAAAAGCACCAACGATAATTTCAATGGTTGAATCAGCAAATGAATCATGTGAAGCTAATCAATACATTATTCCAATAAATCATGCTCTTGAATCATGGGGAGATTTCAACCAGAGAACCGGGATTTTCAGTCTTCAACAACCTGTAATTGCTCCTATTCATGATACAAGACAGAAGGAAGCTGTACTTCTCAACTGGATGAACGATGACCCGCTTTTATACTCGCAAGATATTTATCATAAATTCTTGATGAATCACTGGGAAACTGTAATATATCCTATGAGTAACGCAGTAGCCGGTTTCAGAGAATTCTGGTTTGCCTGTCTTCATGATGGAATTGCAACAATTCAATATGAAAATACCGGAGAATTGTCATTTAATTTTAATTCTGTGGTATCAAATAAATTTGCTTTTTCAAAACAAGGATTTACTGTAATTCTTAAGCCGTCATATTATATCGGGGACGGAAGATTTGCTAATAACGGCTGGCTTCAGGAAGTTCCCAATCCTGTAACAAAAACTGTCTGGGATAATTATGCAATGATGTCCCCTGCGACCGCTAAAGAGCTTAATGTAACTTACGGCGAAGATGAACATAATCGCAATGCCGATATGGTCGAAGTTTCTGTAAATGGTAAGACTTTGAAACTACCGGTTATGATTCAGCCCGGTATGGCAGAAAAAGTTATTGCTGTTGACTTGGGATACGGCAGGACTACTATCGGAGATGTTGGCAAAAATATCGGTTTTAATGCCGGATTGCTTTTGTCTGCAAAAGGTGGAGTCTCACCATGGATTTATACAGGTGCATCAGTAACAAAAACTGAAGGAACCTATGAACTTGTATCCACCCAGGAACATCATGCTCTTGATGAAGACTATGTCAAGGATTTCCATTTCAAACGTCATATAATTAACGAATATACAGTTCCTTTCTATAAGGAATTCAAGCAGAAATATACAGCTGCAAAAGTAAGATTGAAAGCTGAGCATGCAGGTGATGAGGAAGCTTACAAAAAAGCACTAAAATCTGAAAAAATACACTTGTTAGGGCATCATGAGTACAAAACCCATTCAATTACACCGGACAAAGTTTATACAGATGTAAAATGGGCTATGGCTATTGACCTTAACAAATGTACTGCTTGCGGCTCCTGTGTTACAGCTTGTAATGTTGAAAATAATATTCCAATCGTCGGAAAAGAAGAAGCCTCCAAAGGGCGTGAAATGCACTGGATGAGAATTGATACTTATTTCAGTGGTACCCCTGATGAACCAATCACAAGCTTCCAGCCAATGTTATGTCAGCATTGTGATAACGCTCCTTGCGAAAATGTATGTCCGGTTGTTGCAACCACTCACAGCCCTGACGGCTTGAATCAAATGACTTACAATAGATGCGTTGGTACCCGTTATTGTGCAAACAACTGTCCTTACAAGGTAAGAAGATATAACTTCTTTGATTTCAGAAATGATTTTGCTGATGGTTATTATCGCAAGGATACATTGGAACTGCTCCATAATCCTGAAGTAACTGTTCGCTCACGCGGCGTAATGGAAAAATGTACTTTCTGTACTCAAAGAATTCAGGAAGCAAGAACTGAAGCATCAAAACAGGGACGCAAGATTAAAGGTACCGATGTTGTTACCGCTTGTCAGGATGCTTGTCCTGCGTCAGCTATTACTTTCGGCGATATGAATGACCCTGAATCTAAAGTTTCAAAATTGCGAGAGCATCCACTTGGGTATCATGTCCTTGAAACTATCAGCGTTAAACCTAACGTAACTTATATATCAAAATTGAGAAATATTGTAGCGGAGGAAAAACACGGTGAGCATTGAATTAACTCATGAACCCTCTGTAATACAGGGAAGACCTACATTAAAATCCATTGACGCATCTATTATTAAACCAATGGATAATCTACCCGATAAAAGATTTTGGGTTGCAATTACTCTAACTCTTTCCATGCTTGGTATAGGTGCTGCAGCTCTTGGTATGTCATTTTACCGTGGATTGGGTATGTGGGGTGTTAATAATCCGGTTGGTTGGGGATTTGCGATTATCAACTTTGTATTTTGGGTCGGTATTGGTCATGCCGGTACACTTATTTCAGCGATACTTTTCTTGTTCCGCCAGAAATGGAGAACAGGTATAGCTCGATTTGCTGAGGGTATGACAATTTTTGCTGTTATGACTGCAGGTATATTCCCACTTATTCACGTTGGTCGCCCCTGGCTTGCAGGGTACTTGTTCCCTTATCCAAATCAGCATGCACTTTGGGTGAATTTTACTTCTCCTCTTCTTTGGGACGTGTTTGCGGTTTCGACATATTTTACTGTATCTTTTGTTTTCTGGTATATAGGGCTTGTACCTGACTTTGCAACAATGAGAGATCGCCTTGCTAATTCAACAATCGTTGAAAAAGTCAAAAAGACAATATATTCTGTATTAAGTCTTGGTTGGAGATTTTCAAATCGTCACTGGTCACATTATGAAATGATGTATCTTGTGCTTGCCGGATTTGCAACTCCTCTTGTACTTTCAGTACATACAATTGTATCTTTTGACTTTGCTGTTTCGATTATGCCAGGTTGGCACACAACAATCTTCCCGCCATACTTTGTGGCAGGTGCTGTGTTCTCCGGTTTTGCAATGGTACAAAATGCACTTATAATTATCAGAAAAGTATATGATTTAGAGCATATCATAACTCTTGATACACTCGAAAAAATGAATAAAATTATTATACTCACGGGACTGATGGTGGGCTATGCTTATGGTATGGAATTCTTTATCGCATGGTATAGCGGACACGAAGTTGAATCTTTTGCTTTCGTTAACCGTGCTTTTGGTCCTTATGCATGGGCATACTGGATAATGGTTAGCTGTAATGTTATTGCTCCGCAGTTTTTCTGGATAAAAAAGCTCCGCACAAATATACCATTTATGTTTGTAATCGCAGTATTTGTTAATGTTGGTATGTGGTTTGAAAGATTTGTAATCACTGTAACTTCTTTATCGCGTGATTATTTACCATCAAGTTGGGCTTACTATACTCCAACAATTTATGACATAGGTATTTTAATCGGAAGTTTTGGCTGGTTCTTTACTTTGCTACTGATATTCACACGTACAATGCCTGTAGTTTCAATTGCTGAAGTAAAGGCTGTAGTCGAAGGTGCACAGCCAACTCATCATGGTCTTGAACATCATTCAGGTGAGGGACACTAATTATGAATAATAATAAAATTTTACACTCAATCTCAGCAATTTTTAATACGCCGGATGAAATAATGAATGCGGCTAAGGAAATTGTCAAAGCTGGTTACAAAAAATTTGATATTCATACTCCATATCCTGTTCACGGAATGGATGGTGCTATGAAAGTCAAACGCTCACCGCTTGGATATTTTGCTTTTGCTTTAGGTGTTACAGGTGCTATTCTGGCATTACTTCTTATGTATGGTACTATGGTTGAAAGCTATCCCAATAATATCGGTGGTAAACCTCTGTTTCCATTGCCCGCTTTTATACCTGTTACTTTTGAAGTTACGGTATTATTGGCTTCGGTCGGAACAGTTTCAGCGATGATTATTATTTTCTTCAGATTTCCGAATAACAGTCATCCTTTGCATGATACACCTTATATGAAGCAGGTATCTTCAGATAAATACGGCGCTGTGATCGAATCCGATGACCCGAATTTTAATTTTGATGAAGTTAAAGCGTTTTTCGAGCGAATTGGTGCTGCAAGTGTCGAGCCGATATATTATGACGAAGAGGAATTGGCATTTAAACCTAATCTTTTCGACCCAAAATTTTTGACCGGACTTGCAATTATTGCCATTACAGTATCGGCATTGACTTATTTTGCTTTGAATAAACTTATGTTTATGGAGCCGTTCAACTGGATGATGAAGCAGCAAAGAATTGCGGCTCAGTCACCGAGTGATTTCTTCAAAGATGGATTTTCAATGAGAGAACCGGTTTCCGGAACAGTTGCTAAGAACAATATGCCTTATTTATATGCTGACAGTGTTGATTTAGCCGAAAAGATGATGGTAAATCCATTGGATGTCAATGATGAAAATCTCGAAATTGGAAAAGTTAAATATAATACTTATTGCAGCCCATGCCATGATTATTATGGAAATGGCAATGCAAGATTAAACGGACAATTCCCAAATCCTCCGAGTTTACATACTGATAAAGTCAGGAATTGGAAGGATGGCAGATTGTTCCACATTATTACCGTCGGACAAAATACTATGCCTGCTTACTCTCAGCAGATTACAGAAAAAGAACGCTGGCAGATTGTTACATATATTAGAGCTTTACAAAGAGCTATGAATGCAACTGAGGAGGATATGAAATGAGTACTCAAAATTTAGTTTTATATGAAAAGAAAGCTCTACCGGCTAAAGTATTATTGATTGGTCTTGCATTACTTGCAATTGGTATAGGTTTAGTCGGAATCGGATTTGCAAATGATTCGGTCAGAGCATCATATAATTTGATAATTGTGTTCTTATGGCTATTCAGTGTTGGTTTTGGTGCACTCTTTTTTGTTGCATTGGAGCATATTGTAGGAGCTGATTGGAGTGTTCCTTTCAGACGCATAACTGAAATATTGGCAGGTGTTGTTTTCATTGTGCCGATTATAGCTATTCCTCTCTTTTTAAATCTCGACCAGATATTTACATGGATGAATCCTGAAGTTTTAAATGCTGATAAGTATGTAAAAGGTAAAGCTCCATATTTGAATGAATCATTTTTTATTATTAGAAATGTAGCAATTTTTGCATTAATGGCTGTTTTCTTTTTCTTGTTTACATTCCGCTCATTTAAACAGGATACAAACAAAAATCCAAAATCATCGAAAACCTCAGCTAAGATTTCAGCAATCTTTTTTCCAATTTTTGCAATATCAATTACTGTAATTGGAATGGACTGGATGATGAGCTTGGAGCCGAAATGGTTTTCGACTATTTTTGGTGTATATTACTTTGCAGGCTCATTACTTGCTACACTTGCTGTTCTTACTTTTGTTGTGATTACTCTCAAAGAGAATGGTTACTTAAGTAAATATATAACAGAAGACCACTATTATAATCTCGGTGGTCTGATGTTTGCCTTTACAAATTTCTGGGCATATATTGCATTCAGCCAGTTTTTACTTATTTGGTATGCAAATATTCCTGATGAAACCCTTTGGTACATGGATAGAAGTGAAGGCGGCTGGTTGATTCTTTCTTTGGGTTTAATTTTTATCAGATTCGGTATTCCTTACTTGGCTCTTGTAACAAGACCATCCAAGAGCAATCCTTTCAGATTAAAAATTATTGCAGTTTGGGTATTCCTTGCTCATTATTACGATTTATACTGGATGATTATGCCCGAATATGCTAAACGTAGCGGTGCAGAAGCTCCTGTTTTCGGACTTACTGAATTATCAGCACCATTTCTTGTTGTAGGTAGTATATTACTGATACTTGGTCTATTGTCAAAGAATCGTAATTTAATGCCTGTTGGTGATCCGAAATTTAAAAGAAGTTTGGAATTTCACTTGTAATATTTAGCGAAAATGCTCATTAAATTGCAGACATTTTCGTCAATACTATTGAATAATTGAATATTGGTTAAATTTTAGTTAAGCTAATGTAAATTAGGTAATCAAATGAATAATATTAATAGACCGGAAGATGAAATAAAATATGAGAATTTACCGAAGAATCCTATGAGACTTTTCGGTATAGTATATCCTTATTTTGCTGTTTTGATAATTATTGGCGGTCTTTATTGGGTATACAATCTTGACTGGGCATACAAAAACAGTCTTAAACCTGTTGTATTGCAAAGAGATACTGTGGCAGAGCCATTGGTAATGAAAAGCGGTTCAATTATGGAAGGTGTGGATGTCAAAGTTGTTAGCCAATCTACTCCTGAGCTTGTCAAAAAAGGTGAGGAATTATATAAAGCAAACTGTTCTTCCTGCCATGGTGATAATGGTGAAGGTAATGGAATAGCCGGAAAAGGTTTGAATCCTGTACCACGAAATTTCAAGCAAAATGACGGCTGGAAAAACGGCTCTAATATATCCGGAATGTGGAAAACACTCGAAGAAGGTATTGCCGGTGGTGGTATGGTTGCCTATGATTATCTCCCGGTTTTGGATAGATTTGCACTCATACATTATATCCATTCTTTAATGAATGATTTTCCTAAAGATTCGGATAGCGAGCTTGAAGCCCTTGATCTTGCTTACAGGCTTAGTGAAGGCAAAGAAACATCAAACCAGATTCCTGTCAGTAACGCAAAAGCTGCTGTTGAAAATGATTTTAAAGCAGTAAATGAAAAAGCGGGTCAAATTGAGAAAAATTTGATTTTTTATCGTAATGAACCAGGTGCTAAACTAATTCTTGAACATTCTATTGATAATCGCAAGCTGATTATTTCGCTTCTAAGAAGCGATTCATGGAGGTCAAGTTCTAAAGCTTTAGCCGGTGAATTGGCATCCAATATAAATACAAATGGTGCAAAAGCAAGCGTTTTGAGACTTAACTCAAGTGAAATTGCAAAGATGCACGAGTTTTTATTAAGAACTTTTTCTCAGATTTAGATAAGATAAATAATGATTAAAATTTTCACAATTTTCATTCTTCTAAATATCACATTATTAACGGCTAAAGAAGATAAGCCCGTTGAAATTGGTATTGAACATGAAAAAAAATTAGGTCAGATGTTACCTATGGATTTGGAATTCCGAAATTCAGAAGGTGATGTACGTAAGCTTGGTGATATTATCAATAAGCCGACAGTTCTTGCTTTAGTTTATTACCACTGTCCCGGAATTTGTAGCCCACTGCTGACAAGTTTGGGAGAAGTGATTGACAAGGCAGATATAAAGCCCGGTAAAGATTATCAGGTACTTGCTATCAGTTTTGACCCAAGAGAAACTTATGATGTTGCTGCCCGATGGAAAAATAATTATCTGAATGCAATGGAACGAGCTATTGATAAAGAAGATTGGCTTTTCATGGTTGGCGATAGTGCTAATGTTGCTAAAATTACTGATGCTGTCGGATTTAGATACAAATCAGACGGTAAAGATGATTTTATCCATAGCGGCGCTTTGATTATGATTTCCCCTGAAGGTAAAATAACCCGTTACTTGCTTGGTACGAGTTACTTACCTTTTGATTTTAAAATGGCAATTATTGAAGCAAGCAAAGGTATAGCTTCACCGCCAATTACTAAATTGCTTGCTTATTGTTTTAGTTATGATCCTGATGGAAAAAAGTACGTTTTCAATTTCAACAAAGTTGCAGGTACTGCAATATTTCTCGGGGTCGGCATCTTCTTTGTGGTTTTACTTGTAAAAGGTAGAAAGAAAACAAATTCAGGAGTTAATAATGGCTGACCACTCAGCAGTAGCCGGAAACGGCAATTATGTTGATTTTTATAACTATAAGGGCAAATTTTCAGGTATATTTGGCTGGCTTCTTTCTGTTGACCACAAGAGAATTGGGCTTATGTACCTTTTTTCAATGATTACTTTCTTCCTTATAGGCATGACGCTTGGTTTCTTTATGCGTCTCGAATTATGGTCCACAGGTCGTGATATTATGGGTCCGCAAACTTATAATGCACTCTTTACCCTGCATGGCATAATAATGATTTTCCTCGTGATAATTCCGGGTATTCCGGCAGGTTTTGGAAACTTTTTTCTGCCTATTCAAATAGGTGCCGAAGACGTTTCGTTTCCCAAACTTAATTTGACATCGTGGTATCTTTATACCATTGGCGGTTTGATGGCTGTAGTTTCCTTATTTGTTGGAGGAGGTCCTATTGATACAGGATGGACATTCTACGCTCCATACAGTTTAAGAACCGGAACAGAAGTTATATTACCGCTCTTAGCAGCATTTATTCTCGGATTTTCATCAATTTTGACCGGTTTAAACTTTGTTACAACTGTTCACAGATTGAGAGCTCCAGGAATGAGTTTCTTTAAACTTCCTCTATTTATATGGGCACTTTATTCAACAGCTTGGATTCAGATTATCGGTACACCGGTAATTGGTATAACAATTATTCTTGTTATCCTAGAGAGAGCTTTTGGTATTGGTGTATTTGACCCTGCTCTCGGTGGTGATCCAATATTATTCCAGCACTTATTCTGGATATATTCCCATCCGGCTGTATATATTATGATACTTCCTGCGATGGGTGTAGTATCGGAAATTATACCGACTTTCTGTAGAAAGACTATTTTCGGATATGGTGCAATTGCGGTATCCTCAATTGCTATTGCATTTGTTGGTACTCTTGTATGGGGACACCACATGTTCACATCGGGTATGAGTGATGAAGCCAGATGGATTTATTCCTTTCTGACATTTATTGTGGCACTGCCTTCCGGGGTAAAAATATTCAATTGGGTGGCCACAATGCACAAGGCATCTATAAAACCGGAAACACCTTTCTTATATGTAATGGCTTTCATCTTCCTTTTTTCTATTGGTGGACTAACAGGATTGGTACTGGGCGCACTTGCTACAGATGTACATCTTCATGATACATATTTCGTAGTTGCTCACTTTCATTATGTAATGTTCGGTGGAACGATATTTATTTTCTTTGCAGGTTTGCATTACTGGTTTCCAAAGATGTTCGGTAGAATGTATAATACAAAAATAGCAAATATTGCACTTGCAATTATGGTTGTAGGTTTCAATATGTTATATTTTACCTTCTTTATACTTGGATATATGGGTATGCCGAGAAGATATTACGATTATCTTCCCGAGTTCCAGAGTTTGCATCAGTTTGCAACTGTTGGTTCATGGGTATTGATAGCAGGAATTTTGCTAATGTTTACAAATCTTGCTATTGGACTTCGCCGTGGTGCAAAAGCATCTGCAAACCCTTGGGGAGGTATGACTTTGGAATGGACTGTTCCGTCCCCGCCACCGCTACTAAATTTTGATAAAATTCCTACAGTTAAATATGGTCCTTATGAATATGAACATTATGAGGAGGTAATGAAGGGTGAGTAATACTACACATACAGTTGATGCAGCACATGCCGAAGGGCTTGTGCACGTGCATCGCGATGACTATGGTGCAAAAATGGGGATGTGGCTGTTCCTGTTTACTGAATTATTGCTGTTTGGCGGTATGTTCATTTTATATATGGCATATCGGGTTGAATATATACAGCAGTTTCAGTTAGCTGCAAAAGAATTGAAAGTTTATATGGGAGGTGTTAATACAATTATACTTCTTACATCAAGCTTGACTATGGTTTTATCAATTGTTGCCCTACAGAGAAAGAATGTCAAAGGCTCAATCTTTTGGCTAATCTCAACAATTGCCTTCGCTCTCGGATTTATGGTCGTTAAATATTTTGAATGGTCTGAAAAGATTTCTCATGGTATTTATCCAAAAGGTCCGGCTTTAATGGAAAAATCTCAGGGTGAGATAATTTTCTTTGGACTTTACTATACCATGACCGGTCTTCACGGGCTTCACGTCATAATTGGAGTAGGACTTCTGACAGCCATGCTTATACAGCTCAAACGAAAAAAAGTACGTCCCGATAGATTCGTTCCACTCGAAAATGCCGGTTTATACTGGCACTTGGTGGATCTTATCTGGATATTTTTATTCCCCTTATTTTACTTGTTACACTAAGAGGTAGATAATGTCTGAACACGCACATAATCACGATTCGCATGCAGATGACGGAAAAATAGCACATGCTCATGACCCAAGATATGGCATGAACTTGATGATATGGCTTATTTTAATTTCGCTGACTGTTATCACTGTAGCAGTAGCAGGTATTGACTTAGGGGAGTACACTCTTTTTGTAGCAATGTTGATTGCAGCTATTAAAAGCTCATTTGTAATCAATTATTTTATGCACATTAAGTTTGACGATCTGCTTTTTAAAATTTTTCTGATACTTGTCATACTTGTCCTTTTGGTAGTATTTGTTTTGACAGGTTTTGACGTATTTTACAGATGAGGTTAGCAAATGTTTAATTCAGCATCAAATTATGCCGATTCAGTTGACTTAGTAATGCTGATTATAGTCGGTATATCAGTAGTTTTATTAATTGGAATTACTGTAGCGATGATTTATTTTGTATATCGCTACAATAGAAAAAGACATCCTGTTGCAGAGCAGATTCACGGCAATGTTATTTTGGAAGTGATTTGGATTGTTATACCTACAATACTTGTTATGGTTATGTTCTGGTATGGTTTTGAAGGTTATCAAACTCTCAGAGCTGATGTGGATGACGCTTATGAGGTGAAAGTCTTTGCATTTATGTGGGGATGGAATTTTGAATATCCAAACGGCAAAAAGACTGATACATTATATGTTCCTCTTAGCCGTAAGACGAAATTAATTCTAACTTCAAGAGATGTTAACCATAGCTTTTATGTTCCTGCATTCCGATTGAAAGAGGATGTTATTGGTGGAAAGAACCACTATATGATTCTTACTCCAAAATCAACCGGCAGCTATGATGTTGCTTGCGCAGAGTATTGTGGTTTAAATCACTCTATGATGTACACAAAACTTCATGTACTTGAGGATTATGCCTTTGACCAATGGGTTAGTCAGTTGGATGAACCCGCTAAAGGTGAGCCTGCAAAATTGGATGAAAATAATGCAAAGGAAGCTGATGCCAAATAAATTATCCCATACTGCAAATATTAGTTTGATGGATAGTTTAAAAAGCTACTTCTCAATTATTTCTGAGCTTTCAAAAGTAAGAATTACATTCTTTGTTGCAATTTCAGGACTTGTTGGTTATATTTTAGCCGGAAATGGTCTTGATTGGAATATTGTACCAATACTTGCCGGTATCTTTATATTATCATGCGGTTCGGCAGCGCTTAACCATTATCAGGAAATTGATACTGATTCAATGATGGTTAGAACTAAAAACCGTCCGCTTCCAACCAGAAAAATTACTTCTGCTTTTGCGCTTATTACTGTTATAGCAATGTCTCTATCCGGTTTAGCATTAATTTGGTATTTTTCAAATTTCACAGCTTTCTTGCTTGGTATTGGAGCATTAATATCTTATAATGCAATTTATACTCCACTTAAGAGAGTAAGTGCATTTGCAATTATGCCGGGAGCAATTGTTGGCGCTATGCCACCTGCTATTGGCTGGGCTGCAGCAGGAGGTATGATTACTGACCCGAAACTTTTTGCTTTGGGTATGTTCTTCTTTGTTTGGCAGATTCCACACTTTTGGTTTTTGCTTTTAATGTATGATGTTGATTACCGCAGAGCCGGTTTTCCGACACTAAGTAAGTATTTTAACAGTACTCAATTGAAACGAATTACTTATGTTTGGGTGGTTGCATTGGCAGCAAGCTGTATGCTGATTCCGCTTTTTGGACTGACGCATAATTTATTGACAAATCTTTTATTGTTATTTGCCGGTTTTGTTCTTATATGGAGAACTAAACCACTTGTTGTTGAATTTGATGAAAGATTCAATTTTAAACTTGCATTCCTTGACATAAATCTTTACGTTTTAGTTGTGGTTACTTTATTATCAATTGATCAGTTTGTATATTAAGAAAATTAAATTTACAGAGAGAGGCTTAATAATATGGAATTATTGGACAAGTTAGTTATACCACAGCCCGAATATAATTTGGTACTGCTGAATTATTTTTTGATGCTTGGGCTTTCCATATTTTTTATTTATACCGGTGCACTATACGGAAGTATGATTATGTCGGTATATTTCAGAGGCAAGGCTAAAGGCTATAATCACTTTTCATTTATGACTAAAGATTACGCTGATGTTGCTACTGATAAAAAATCTTATGGTTATGGATTAGGCATTGTTTCTTTCCTGTCCATAATTTTCATTTATGCTCAGCTTTTGCATAAGACCGATGTCGGTGTTGTTTCATATTTACTTGTTGCTCTTGTGCTGTATATTGCAGGTATGGTGACTTTGTTTAATTATAAAAGTTCACTACACTTAAGCAGTATTTTTTCTAATATTAAAGAGCAAATAACTGGTAAAGTTCCTGAATCTACGATCGCCGAAATTGATGAAATTAATACTACTGCAAGAGAGCTGAAAAGCTCTGCAGGAACATGGGGTATTATACTGATGTCATTTGCTATGTGGTTCTTTATTGGAGCAATTGCTCTCACAACTGATAAAGCCGCTTGGGAAGGCAGTAGCATTTTAACGATTCTTATTTCGTGGAAGACTATATTAGGATTTTTCCAATTTTTAATTGCATCAATAGCTTTAGCCGGAATTTCTTTTATTTTTCGGAAATATTACTGGGATGCTGACAAAAATAAAGATTCTGAAGATTATACTGAGTATGCAAAGAATTTCAACTTATGGTTGAGCATTGTTACCCTTATAATATTACCGGTATTCTTTTTAATAGGAATTTTCACTACTCCTAAGACTTCAGTCAGCCCATGGTTTTTTGCAAGCAGTCTATTGGGTATAATTGCCATTTTCGCTGTTTTACATGCAGTTTATGGAATACTGAAAACTAAGAATGTTCAATTATCGAAATATGCATTTTTCATATTCTTAGTTGCTTTTGCTTTGCTTGGAATTAAGGAAAAACTTGCTTTCAGTGTTGCTAATCATGAGCATGTACTGGTACTAAATGAGGAATACAAAATCCACAAAGAAGAGTTTTTAGCTTCTATGGGTGTTGCAACTGTAACGGTTGATGGAGCTGAAGTTTACAATCGTTGTATGGCTTGCCATCGTGATGAAGATTCACCCACAGCACCTGCTCATAAAAATATAATGGCTAAATATTTAGCCCAGGAAGACCCTAAAGCGGCTCTGGCAAGATTTATCGGTAATCCTGTTCCGGTTAATCCTAAATGGCCCCCGATGCCAAATCAGGGATTGACACCTGCTGAAGTAACTGCTGTAACTGAATATTTATTAGATAAATACAGTGATAAAAAAGATGAAAGCCAAGCTCCTGCTGATTCGGTAACTGCTTATTTATCAAAATAAATTTACTTTTATATTATTTTAAACGAGGCAAATACCAATTGTTTTTGCCTCGTTTTTTTTTGAATATAGAGAATTAATAAATAATTGAATGATTTATTCGTAATATTTTATTCATATTTATAAAATAACAGGAGAGAAAAGTGGATACAGACCAAATATTAATCAAATTAACTGATATTGTTATTGAATATGGACCGAAGTTAGTTGGTGCTATTGTCGTATTATTTATCGGATTGAAAGTAGTTGTAATTTTGACAAAAGCAACAGAAAGGTTCCTTGATAACCAAAACCTTGACATTTCTTTAAAACCATTTCTGAAAGGTATAATCAATATATTGCTTAAAGTACTATTGATTGTCAGTGTACTTAGTATGTTAGGTGTGGAAATGACTTCTTTCATTGCTATGCTCGGAGCTGCCGGTTTAGCAATTGGAATGGCACTTTCCGGTACTTTGCAGAATTTTGCAGGGGGAGTAATTTTGCTTATTCTTAAGCCTTTTAAAGTCGGTGATTTCATCGAAACCCAAGGTTTTTTAGGGACGGTAAAGGAAATTCAAATATTTAGTACTTATATTTTAACAGTTGATAACAGGACTGTTATTATTCCTAACGGAGGACTATCAACTTCTTCATTGATTAATTTTACAAAAGAACCGATTCGAAGAGTTGACTGGACTTTTGGCATAGCTTATGGTGATGATACAGACAAAGCTAAAAAGGTTATACTTGAGCTCTGTCAGGCAGATACCCGAATTCTTGGTGATCCGGAGCCTTTCGTGGCTGTTTCGGCTCTTGCTAACAGCTCTGTTAATTTTACTGTGAGGGCTTGGGTGAACTCCCCGGATTACTGGGGTGTTTTCTTTGATATGAATGATAATATTTACAAAACATTTGGCAAGGAAGGACTTAATATTCCATTTCCACAAATGGATGTACATGTTAAAAATTCTAAATAAAATTTGCGATTTTCATTCAAATTATTAACAGAAAACACACTAATAAGTATTAATTACTAAGTATAAATACGTAGTGTTTTTTAAATGCTACGTATATTAATTAATTATTGTTAATAATGCTTAATTATTACTCAATTTGAATTTGTGGAAAGATTTTATCCAATATTATAGTAGCTGATACTTTAATAGACTTGTTTTTATTCTATTTTCTATTTAATTATGATAAAAAATATTTCTGTCGTCACCATAGCTATTTTGATTATTTTTTACTGCAATTATTCTTCTCAGAATGAATCAGTAAAAATAACCAATCATCTGGAAAATTCCATAAGTGTAAATATAACAATGCAAATAAGCAATAATAGTGAATATATTGGTGTGGTTAAATCAGCGGAATATGCTTCAGTTCCTCCCCAAAATATTTCATATATACCATCATTGAGCTACAGTTCAGCAGATTCTGTTGCGATAACAGGTGAGGGCAATGTAGTATTTTTTTCGGGCAAAGTCTCCGGAGATTTCAACATAATCAACCTTAAGCCTGACCAAATCTATGATTTCATATTGTATAAAAAGGAAAAAAACAGTTTCAAAAAGATATTTGAAGTATCTCACACTACTCTTGCCGAAATGCCCGAAAGGCAAGCCCAGAAAATAATGTGGTCAAATCAGACTCACAATTCGATTGATATTTATGCTCGGGCAGGCTCGGGAGAAAAAACGCTTTTTACTGTTAGTCGCTCTCCGAATGATTTTATTCCGTCGAATGCCTCCGAATATACTGCAAACAGTACATTTGGTCAAGGATTTGAACCTTCAAGCGGAGTGTTTGTTGTTTATTCCGGAAATGATAATGAGAAGTCTGTCAAAGTTAGCGGATTAGAGCCCGGAACATATTATTATGTTACTTCTTATGAGTTTAACGGTAAAGGTAAAAGCACTCATTACAACCCGCAAGTTACTAAGCTCGCTAATGCAGCACGCATTGCAACAACTCTCGAAACTCCAAAAAATGTGAAAGTACAAAAAAAAGCTGAATCTCAAAAGGGCGGAAGTCAAAAGATAGTTGTGGAGTGGGAGAAAGTCAAATCCGCAAGTACTTATATTATCGAGTTAGCTCTGGATGAGGATTTTGTGGAGCCTGAAGAAATTTACGGCACTATTGATGTAGGAGAATTATCTGCATTTGAGTTTGATGAATTGGAGCAAAAGAGAACGTATTATATACGCATAAAATCTGCTAACCAATATTTTGAATCTAATTATTCTGAAGTGTTCATTGTCAATTTGTAGATTGCTTGATAAGTTATTTGTCAGTCTGAGCACACTTCGACTTCTCTCAGTGTGACACTTGGTTGATGTTATGATATTTTATGTCAGTCTTAGCGTAGTCGAAGACTAAAGAGCACACTTCGACTTCTCTCAGTGTGACACAAGGGTATAGTCATGCGTACATGAAGTGCCGCAGACTGTAGAGAATTTAGTGTGAAATTAGGTATTTATACTTATTATTTTTGAATAAAATTACTGAATTTGAAAAATTATTTTGTCATTTGAATATATATTTGTATTTTAGTATGTCTGAAAAATATTATTTCGGATATGTTAAGAACAAGTGAAACAAATAGATTTTTTTTAACTAACATAAATGTTTAACTTTTTTAAAGGTATTATATTATGCAACGTTTACTCTCGATATTGACAGCAGGCTTATTATTAGTCATGCTTTCATCAGCAGAGTTGTTTGCGCAGCCTTCCACCCAATCCAGTAACATCTCTTTTAGTAACATAGCTGCCACTTCGGTGAGAGTTATTGTTGGTACAAGAGGTAATGGTGATGGTAGAATTATTGTAATTGAAGAAGGAAATTCTATATCAGATAACCCAACTGATGTTGATGATTTCTATTCACCTGCAAACGCAAACTTTGGCTCAGCTGAAATAATAAGCTCTGATACCAGAGTTGTTTTTTCGGCTACCGGTACGGGTAGAATTGTAACAATTACAGGGCTTCAGCCCGGTACGGAATATACCGTAAAAGCTTTTGAATTTGACGGAGATGGGTACAACTTATCTGATGTAACCAATAATCCTCGCTCTTTCACTACGCTTCCTGAAAGACCGGCTTCAGTATTTGCTGATAATGTTACTTTCACTTCTTTCAGAATGAATTGGACTAATCCTCCATCAGGTGACTGGGATGGATTTGAATTAACTGCATCTTTATCAAGTACTTTTGCTACAGGATTAGTTTGGTACACTAATCTTGATATAGGCGATATTAATGATTTTGATATTGAAGATGCTCCCCCAACAGACATTACGCCAAACACAACTTATTACTACAGAGTGCGTAGTACTCTCAATGGTGGAAAGAGTGCATGGAGAAATGGTGCACCTGTTACGACTTTACCGCAGGATGCTACTTTGCCGTATACATCTGCAGAAGTTTGTCTTACAAATACGCATATTTTAACACCTACCGGACCAAATCCGGGTAATGGTACTGACCAGCATAAATTCAGAGCTTATGACGCTGAAATCGGCGGTACTGCTTATTTTGGTGGCTTTGCTTATTTATCACTTAACTTGACACCAACTGCAGCTGGCGAAACATCATTCTGGATTGCCGCAGTAAGCAATAAAACAGGTTTAGAATCTGGAAACAGAGTAGAATTTATTGTTGATGCTTATCAAAATGGTCCGATTGCTAATGCAGGTCCTGACCAGGACTTGTGCGACTATACAGAATATTTTGTAGATATGGAAGGTAATGATCCATCACCGGCAACAGGTACCTGGACTATTATCTCTAAACCTTCAGGTTCTTCTTTAACTGATGTTGATTTGGAAGAGCTAGCATACAATGATGAAATAGAATTAGATGCTTACGGAACTTATGTATTCCGTTGGACAATTACTCAAAACGGATGTAATCCTACTTTTGATGATGTTACTATAACACTTACTGAACCACCTTCAGAAGCTGAGATTTTAACAGGTTGGTTCGATGAAGAGTTTCAAGAGGGTCCACCTTTTGGTTTTGCAGGAGTTTGTAACAGCTTAACTATAGACCTTGAAGCTGTAGCACCTACTTCAGGTACAGGAACATGGGTAGCAGTTCCATATTTCGAAAGTGAAATTGATGGAGATGTTACATTTTCACCTAATGCAAATTCTCCTGAAGTTACTGTAACTGTTCCTGGATATGGATTATATTATTTCATTTGGAGTGTTAGCTCAGGTGGTGCTTGCGATGACATTTACTATGATGAAGAATATGATATTGAATACAATGATGCTAATTATGCAGCTATAATGGTTATTTTCGAAGAAGCGCCAACAGTTGCTGATGCAGGCGAAGATATCGAAGTTTGCGGCAATGTTTCTGTATTCTTAAACGCTAATACACCTGAAATTGGATATGGAGAATGGGAACAAATTTCTGGTCCGGGTTCTTATGACGCTATTTTTGAAGATTATGAAGATCCAAATACTGAAGTAACTATCCCTGAAGGTGGAGAAGGTACTTATGTATTTGTTTGGACTATCTATCCTGAATATGATGAGTGGTTCTTTGAAGGAACTATATGTCCTGAAACTTATGATGAAGTCACTGTTACATGGAGTCCTGAAATAAGTGACGCCGTAGCAGCTTATGAAGAATATGATTGTGGTGACTTAGTTGTATTTTTAAATGCAACTCCACCGACAGTCGGTACAGGCATGTGGACAGTAACATCAGCACCTGAAGATGCTGAATATTACTTTGATAATGCTACATACCCTGACGCTACTTTTGAGACAGATTCTTATGGTGACTATACTTTACTATGGACTGTTTCAGATCCAAACGGTATTTGCGAGTCAAATTCAGATGACATATCTTTTGGTTTAGGCGAAGCACCTACACCTGCTGATGCAGGATTTGACCAGAATGTTTGCGGTTTGACTACAAATCTTTTTGGCAGTGTTCCAATTCTTGGCGAAACAGGAATGTGGTATAGCTCAATTGATAATATTGGTGATGCTGATTTCGCTGATGCAAGTATGTATAACACATCAGTTACTGTAACTGATTATGGAACATATTCATTTGAATGGACTATTGAAACAGATTGCGCTACTTCATCTGACTATGTATATGTTACTTTCTGGAATGAACTTGACGAATGGACTGCAGGCGTAGGTGGCGAAACTTGTATCAATACTGAATTTGATATTGAAGGTTCAGATCCAAGCGGATATGCAGGAACTGCCTATGGTGAATGGATTACTGAAAATCCACAAGATCCTGTAGATATTGAAGACAGAGATTCATACAGCACAACTGTAACATTCTCACAATCAGGTACTTACGTATTACGCTGGCAGGGTTACAATGGTCCTTGTACAGTTTATGATGAAATTACTATAGTAGTAAATGATCCACCGACTGTTACATTTGACGACCCGGAAGATGAATTCTGCTCCGAAGATGATAGTGATTTTGATATGACATCATTGGTAACTCCTGAGGGTGGTACATTCTCAGGTCCAGGCGTATCAGGAAACTTTTTCAATCCGTATGATGCAGGCTATGGTGAACACACAATAACTTACACTTATGAAAGTGGTGGCTGTGTTGTAGAAGAAACAGCAACGTTTGTAGTTGTAGAGCCTGAATATATTTATTGGGAACCAGAATATTATGAAGTATGTATTGATTGGGATACATTTGAATTAGATTATGATTTAGAGCCTTATGGTGGTACCTTCTCAGGACCCGGCGTTACCGGATATGATTTTGATCCTGCTTTAGCCGGTCCCGGTTACCATGAAGTTACTTACACAGCACCGGGCGCTTGTGCCGGAACTGAAACGATAACTATCGCAGTTTACTCTTTACCTGAAGTAACTTGTCCTGAAGATTTTGAAGTATGTATAAATGATGATTGGATTGAGTTGGATGTTGCCTCACCAAGTGGTGGTTGGTATAGCGGAGATGGTATTTCAGGGGATAATTTCATTCCTGGTGATGCCGGATTAGGAGAACACACTATCACATATTACTATTATGATGATAACACCAATTGCCAAAACTCATGTGAATTTACAATAACTGTAAATGCTGCACCTGATGCAAGCTTTAGTGATGATTATGATGAAGTTTGTGATAATGGCGGTTCAATTGACTTAAGCACTTATGTAACTAATCCTGGCGGTACATTCTCAGGTACTGGCGTATCCGGTAATTACTTCGATCCGGAAGGATTAGATGGTGATTATGAAATAACTTATAGTATTACAAACGAAGATGGCTGTAGTGATGAAGATTATATGACAATTTATGTCAATGTAGCTCCAGTAATCACAAGTTTTGAAAATGTAGGACCTGTTTGTGTTGGTTCACAGCCATTTACATTTACAGCCGAACCTGAAGGTGGAAGCTATTCCGGTAGCTATGTATCAGGCAATGAGTTTGATCCTTCAACTGTCGGTGAATGGGATGTTACTTATACTGTAACAGATGAAAATGGATGTACATCAGAAATGACAATAACTGTTGAAGTAATTGCAGCTCCTGAAGCTGAATTTACCGAAGCCTTTGAAGAAATTTGCGAAGGTTCAACAACACTTGTTAATTTATTGGATTATGTAAATCCTCCTGATGGTGCTGAAGTTTCCTTCTCAGGTACTGGTGTAAGTGGTGATAATTTTGACCCAACCGATTTAGAGCCCGGTGACTACACAATTACTTATGAAGTAACTGTCGGCGAGTGTTCAGACTTAACAACTCAGGATATAACTATTAATGCATTACCTGAAATTTCTTGTCCATTCGACTTAGTATCATGTATTGATCATCCATTACAAGAATTAAGTGAAATAACCGGTGCTTCACCAAGTGGTGGTGTATATTCCGGTACAGGTGTATCTGATGGTTTCTTTAATCCATCTATTGCCGGTGCAGGTGAGCATACAATTACTTATACAATCACAGATTCTGAAACAGGTTGCTCAAATTCTTGCGAATTTACATTCCTTGTAAATCCATTGCCTGAAGTTGTCTGTCCTGAAGATTTTGAGGTTTGTATTAATGCAAATCCTGTAACATTAAGTGGAGCTTCACCAACAGGTGGAAATTATTCAGGTGAAGGCGTTGAATCAGGCATCTTTGATCCTTCAGTTGCCGGTGCCGGCGATCACGTTATCACATATACTTATATAGCTTTAACAGGTTGTGTAAATACTTGTACATTTACTATTACAGTTAACCCACTTCCTGAACTTGATTGTCCTGAAGACTTTGAAGTATGTATTGATGCTGACGCAATTAACTTAACTGAACTTGGTGCTTTACCTGATGGTGGTTATTTCTCAGGCGACGGTGTATTATCAGACGTATTTACACCTTCAGTAGCCGGTGCAGATGATCATACAATTACATATACATATACTGACCCAGAAACAGGTTGTGTAAATACTTGTACATTTACTATCACAGTTAATCCACTTCCGGAAGTAGATTGTCCAGAAGACTTCGAAGTTTGTGTTGATGCTGAAGCAATTGACTTAACTGAGCTTGGTGCATCACCTGAAGGTGGTTCATTCTCAGGAGAAGGCGTTGAATCAGATATCTTTGATCCTTCAGTAGCGGGTGTAGATGTCCATACAATCACATATACATATACTGACTCAGAAACAGGTTGTGTAAATACTTGTACATTCGAAATCACAGTTAACGCACTTCCAGTTGTAGAATGGGATGATGAATACAGTTCAGTATGTGCTGATGGTGATGAATTTGCATTGACGGGTGGCTATCCAACCGGTGGTGTTTATTCTGGTGCAGGCGTTTATGAAGAAGAAGGTGCTTACTACTTCGATCCTTCAGAAGCAGGTGCAGGTTCACATACACTTACTTATACTTACACTGATGAAAATGATTGTGTAAATTCAATCACTAATTCAGTACAAGTAGATGCTATCGTACTTGCTGACGCTGGTGATGATGACAATATAGCAGGTTACACTTACGAACTCAGTGCAAATACTCCTTCAGCCGGTATGGGAACATGGACTCTCGTTGATGGACCAGAAGAAGCAACTGCTGATTTTGCTGATGAAAATGACCCAACAACAGAAGTAACCGTTTCAGAATATGGCGTTTACACGTTTGGCTGGGAAATTATAAATGGTGCATGTTATGCTTATGATGAAGTAGAAGTTACATTCACAAGCCTAGAATCAGAACCAACCGCACTAAGAATTGATTTACCTGCAGGTCCATTTATCACAGGTCAGTCATTCAATATTACTGTAGTAGTTGTTGATGGTAACGGCGACCCTGTAAATCCAAATGCAGATGTAGATTTCACTCTTGATGTCTATACAGGTATTTCAGCTTTATCAGGTCAGTTAACCGGTACAATTCCAACTACAGGTACTTCATTAGTACGCACTATCACATTAGATGCAGATGATGAAACACTTGGTGAAGCAGGAATAGTATTAGTTGCTATGGATGATGACGCTATCTTAAACGATGGTTACAGCAATGCATTCAACTTACTACCGATTGTACCGCCAAATCAAGCTACTAATATGAACTTTACTAATGTTACAACTTCATCATTGACTGCTTCCTGGACTACCGGTGTTGACGCTGTCGGATCTGTGGTTGTAGCAGCCAGAAGAAATAATATTATACCATTGTCTGTTCAGTTATCAGCAGGTACAGCTTACAATGCAGGTACATCAACCTGGAATGATGGTACTAACCTTGCAAGTAATACTTTTGTAGCTTATGTTGGAACAGGTGAAACGGTTGATATTACCGATTTAGCAAGCAACAGAAACTATGCATTTAAGGTTTATGCTTACAATGGTTCAGGTTCAGTTATTAACTATAATAATACTAATGCTGATTTAGAATCAAATAATCGTGTTACTTCTACATTGAAGGGTGCATTTGATATTGAAGACTTACCTCTTGTAGGCGACAATATCTTAAGTTCATCATACTTGACTCCAAACCCTGCACGGGATAATGTATCGCTTACAATTGACCTCTCACAGAGTGCAAACGTAACTGTATCATTCTTCACAGCAGATGGTAAGCAAGTATTGTTACCTGTAAGTGGAACTGACTTCAATGCAGGACGTCACAGCTTCAATATTCCTCTTAAAGGCTTGGCTGCAGGAGTTTACTCTGTAGTTATCTCAGCCGGTAATGAGGTTATCATTGAAAATGTGGTTGTAATGCCGTAATCTCAAATATATCAGCTTTTGCTGATGACAAAAGGCGGATATCCGAAAGGGTATCCGCTTTTTTTTTAAGTAAATTCCAATAAATATTGAAAATAATATTCTATATGTTAGGTTTATTTAGTTTTAATATTTAAAAAATTATGATGATATCATTAAGATTAAGTTTAATTTGTATATTTATAATAGTATTTAATATAAATTTATCTTATTCCCGGTCAGACATTGATAAATTAATTGAGTTTCAGGCACAGAAATTTAAATATATTCTTGAGACTGCATACAAAAATCATCCTGACTCACTGGATGTTATAAAAATCAGTGATGAGGCATTTGCTGCACTTCTTCAGTCAATTGACAAAGAATCATATTACTATAATAAGCGAGATATGAAACTAGTGCAAGAAGGAAATAAAGGCATAACTTACGGCATCGGAATTGAAGCTGTAAGTATATATGATACTTTGTATGTTATTCAGGTGCAAGCAAATTCCCCTGCGAATCAAAGTGGTATTGAAATTGGCGATATAATCACTCAGATTGAAGGAAGAAGCACTTTAGCAATGATGAAGAAAGATTTTGATGAATTGATTCAGGGGGATTCTGCAACTTATGTTAATATCGAAATTCAGTCTGTATATTCCGGAAAGAAGTCTTCAAAAAAGGTGTTGCGAAAGGATATACCCATTCCGGGGATAACTGCATCATATATTTTTCCCGGTACTGATATTGGAATAATTGTAATAAGTCGCTTTTCAGAAAATGTTGCAGAAGATTTTACCCGAATTGCTAATGTATTAATTAAGAAAGGAATGAATAAAATTGTAGTTGATATGCGTGGAAATCCGGGTGGATATATGACAAAAGTTGATGAAATTCTTGATTTATTCATACCAGGAAAGAAACTTCTCACTAAGACAGTTTCACCATCAGCTGACATAAGGACTGAAATATACTCTAATGATGGGGATCTCCTCGAAAAAATTCCTGTAGTGGCACTGATTGATGAAAATTCAGCTTCCGGAAGTGAGCTATTAGCCGGAGTTTTGCAGGATTATGACAGAGGAATTGTTGTAGGGAGGAGGTCCTACGGGAAAGGGACTATCCAAAAAATCTGGAGTATGAATGATACCACAGGTTTTAAACTTACAGTCGGTAAATATCAGACTCCTTCAGGAAGAGATATTCAAAAATATCCTGATGAGTTACCATTTATGGTTGAAAAAGGACTTGATACCAATTTTGATGCAGATGCGGTAAATAAAAAAATCAGGGAAATGGGAACGAGCAAAATCAAAGTATTTCAGTCAGAATCCGGAAGACATATTATTGGTGGCGGAGGAATTTTTCCTGATAAAATTGTTGATAATGATACTCTTACTCAACTTACTCAGCTTTTAATCAGAAGAGGTATGTTTTTTAAATGGGCTGTGTCCTTTAAGAATAGATACGGAAAAGAATTACTTGATAAATATGGTAACGATTACAGTAAATTCAATATGGAATTTCAGATTACTGATGAAATGCTACGCGAATTTGCTCAATATGCTTTAGAAAATAAAGTATGGAATAACGAAATGTTTACGCAGGATAAACGTTACTTTATTACTTATCAAAAAGCAGTTATAGCTAATGTATTATGGGGCTACAATGCATTTTCAGAAGTATTATCTATAGTTGATAATGAATTAGTTGCGGCAGTAAGAGAAACAGTGAATGCTGCCGAAATGATTAATAAATAATTGGAGTGATCAGTTAATGAATAAAGTAAAAAAGATACTGCTTTGGGTACTGGCAATCGTACTAATGGTAGTTATTGTGATATATCAAAGAGCAACAGGTCCAACCTATCCAAAGAAAGGTGAAATAGAAGTTGCGGGCTCGAAAGTTGAATACAATCTCTTACGTTCTCATGAAATTGGCATGAATGCACCTGTCAAAATTCAGGCGAAGTCTCAGGACATCATCGGAAAAATCAAATTTAAGCGATACCTTAGCCATGACGAATGGTCTGAATCATATATGCAAAGAGAAGGTGATTACCTTATAAGCAGTCTCCCTGAGCAGGCACCCGCAGGAAAAGTTATGTATCATGTATCTGTTGGAAAATCGGAAAGTGATATGAAATACATAACAGAAGAACCAATTATATTGCGATATAAAGGGGTTGTACCTGAATGGGTTCTTTATCCTCATATTTTGATGATGATACTTTCATTTGCATTTGCTATGCGTGTTGCTTTAGAAGCTTCGTTTAAACGGGATAATGTTTTGACTCTGTCGTATTGGACGCTTGGATTTTTTGCTTTTGGCGGCTTGGTTCTAGGTCCAATAGTGCAATATTATGCTTTTGGAGCTTTTTGGACAGGCTGGCCCTTTGGCAAAACAATTTTACATTTTGGTGACCTGACAGACAACAAAACACTTGCATCTATATTGATATGGATTATTGCGATTTTTAGAATGAAAAAGCACCCTAATCAGACATGGTGGGCTTGGCTTGCTACAGTTGTAATGATTATAGTTTATTTGATACCTCACAGTATGCTTGGCTCTGAAATAGATTTTACAGAACTTGAAAATAAATAGGAATAAAATGGAATACTTTAAATTTCATAATCCAACAAAAGTGATTTTTGGAAAAGGTACAATTGTGAAAATTGGTGAAGAAATAAAGGAAAGCGGCATTAATAGAGTTCTTTTGCTCTATGGTGGTGGCTCAATAATGAGTAATGGTGTTTATAATCAGGTTGTATCCTCTTTAAAATCATTCGGTGTTGAATTTGTTGAATTCGGTGGAGTTCAACCAAACCCTGTACTTGAGCATGCTCGACTTGCAATTGAAGTGATGAAGCAGGATAATTTGCAGGCTGTTCTTGCTGTAGGCGGCGGTTCAGTAATTGACGAAGCAAAGTCTATTGCTGCAGGATATTTTGTAGATGATGTATGGAATATTTTCGAGAAAACTGAAAGCGTAGAAAAAGCACTACCTTTATTCACTGTGCTTACTTTATCAGCTACCGGAACAGAAATGAATTCATTTGCAGTGCTGAGCAATCCGGCTGAGTATAAAAAATGGGCTTTTGGCTCACCATATTCATATCCAAAAGTTTCAATCATTGACCCTGAAGTTCAGACGACACTTCCATGGAGGCAGACTATTAATGGTGGAGTTGATTCGCTTTCGCATATTATGGAATTATACTTTGCCGGTGATGATGCCGAAACGACCTTGTCAATTAATGAAGCATTAATGAGGACTATTATTAAATCTATGGATGAATTACTTATTGATGAGCGAAACTACCAGGCAAGAGCAGAACTTGCCTGGTCTGCATCCCTTGCTCTTAGTGGAATAACCGGAGTTTCAATGAATGGCGGTGAATGGGCTGTTCATAGAATTGAGCATGCAATAAGCGTGATGTTTCCGGAAGTGGCTCATGCTGAAGGATTGGCTGTGCTTTTCCCTGCATGGATTAAGTATGTAAATAGTAATAGTCCTAAGCGGTTTGAAAGATGGGCAAAAAATGTATTCAATGAAAATACTGTCGAAGAAGGAATTGAAGCCTTACTAAATACTTTGAAAAAGTGGAAAGCTCCTACTTCTCTAGCTGAAATTAATGTTGATAAAAGCTATATTCCGCGTCTTGCAGAAATTGCGATGAAGCAGGGTACACTTGGTAATATCAAAAAAATTGAATATGATGATGTTGTAAAAATTCTTGAAATTGCTTTGTAAAATTTAAAACCCCTACAAATTCAATATTTATAGGGGTTTTTCTTAATAAATATCTAAAAAACTAATTCTTTAGAAGCTCTTCAATTTGAGTTGTCAGCGATTCAGGAGAAGTTTGGGTGCCGATTCTATCAACAACGTTACCTTCCTTATCCACCAAAAACTTTGCAAAATTCCACTTTATCGGTTGAGTTCCTAATGTTCCCTTAGCTTGACTTTTCAAATATACATATAATGGATGAGCATTATCACCATTTACATCTATTTTTGAAAACATCGGGAATGTCACACCAAAACTTGTTTCGCAAAAAGTCTTTATTTCCTCTTCTGTACCGGGTTCCTGGCTACCAAACTGATTGCAAGGGAAGCCTAAAACCACAAAACCTTTATCTTTATACTGCTCGTATAATTTTTGCAGTCCTGCATATTGCTTCGTATAGCCACATTGTGAAGCCACATTAACAATCAATAATACTTTTCCATCGTATTTAGATAATGTAACATCATTACCATCAATATCTTTTACCGTAAATTCATAAACGTTCTTAATATCCACTTGTTCCTCTGCTTTTGTTGTACAAGAAATTATCCCAAAAATTAAAACTAATAAAAGTATTTTTCCATTCAATACTCCAGCCAAACTCATCATTTATTATTCTCCAAAATGTTATAAAATTTAGTATATAGATGGATTATTAACCAAATTATTGGTTATGACTAATACAGTTATATTATATCATATCATTAAATCTATTTTTAATTAACAAGTTTAATCAGATAAAATCCAAAATTAATACTTACATCAGTCCTGTAATTCACCGGCATTTCTTCATTGATAAAAAAATCATTCCTCCTTTCGCCATCAAGAAAAATATCTCTCACTTCAAGTCTGATGAATGATTTTTTTGAAGGCTTATATTCTATGGATAAAGCTGCGTCAGGATTAATTTGCGCCGGAAGATTCCATAGATTGCTATGATTATTAAGGACAGAAAATCGTACTGAGGCAGTAAAATCTGAAAGGAAATTGCCACTCAGCCAAATATTTATATTATTAAGAGTTTTGGGCTTAGCTCTCAGCACAGGTTCGGCACCAGCTACAAAATTAACAAACTCAAAACCACCGAAGAGGTGTTCTAAAAGAGCGACTTCAGTTTTCAGTATATTGTACATCTGGAAAACTTCGTAATCTCCGTAAACTTCATTCCCGTAAATCCCTTGTAAATTAATTTTTATCATACCATTATTGTAATCATACTTTACTGATGGGCTGAAAGCAAGATTTCCGGTACGGGAATTTCTGTCATAAATTGAATTGAGCACTGAAAAACCGAACTCGAAATCTTTTTTTCTGTAATTTAATCTTATTCCTGCATGGTTGACAGGTAAATAATAATTAACCCATTGTTGTGAGTTAAATCTGTTATCAAGTATCATTTCAGCACTTTCTGACAGAAAATAACCACCATCAATCGAAATATTCTTATTAATTTTATAACCAACATAAGCATCTTGCAAGTAATCGTTATTATTTCTAAATTCGTTTTGGAAATTTCCAAGCTGTAGCGATACCCTACCGTAGTAGTTTTTACCATCAGCCTGAAGACCTATACTTGCTTCATTAATTCCAAAGATGCCTTTCATTGAGTTGCAAACTTCATTTGTGCGGTCTTGCTTATGACCGGAATACTCGTGAAAATCTGTTGAGATATAGCTATTCAACGAGCCAAAAACTTGATAATCCGCGCATAGTAGCTGCTCAGAAATTAGTAAAAGGCAGCAAATATAAAATAAACATATTCTTTTCATAAAAATCTTTTATTTACTAAAAATATAATTATAAAAATAACATTATTTTGAATAATAATCATTATTTGAAAAAATAATTTTTTTAATTTTGAAAAAAGTGCTACTTTTGTAGTTCTTAAAATTAGCAATCTGGAGGATTAGTCTAATTGGTAAGGCAGCGGTCTTGAAAACCGCCGTGGGTGACCACTTGGGGGTTCGAGTCCCTCATCCTCCGCATAGTTCCTTAATTATTCTTAATTATGGAACTTTTTTTTTTGAATTAAATAAATTTATTGCATATATCAGTAATATTATTAAGTTTAATTCAATTGTTGAAGATAAAATTTTGTTTATTGCTTATAAAATGATATTTTTGTTTGTTAGCTGAAAACAAATTTTATATTCGTGATGAGAGAAAAGCCATATATACTGATAATTGATGATAATGAAGAAAACCTCCATTATATTTGCGATATTTTCAGAGATTATCGGAGAGCAGTAGCTACTGAGGGTTTGGACGGGTTAAGAATTGCCGAGGCAAGTCCACCTGACTTGATATTACTTGACATCATCATGCCTAAAAATGACGGATTTGATATTTTTAAGCGTTTAAAGCAAAATGAAAACCTTAAAGATATTCCTGTGATATTTCTTACAGGTAATAATAATCATGAAGATATTATTGAAGGGTTGAGAATCGGAGCTGCTGACTATATTACAAAACCATTTGAAAAAGAAGAACTTGAAGTCAGAGTGAAAAATACTCTGGAGTTGAAAATATCAAAAGACAAGATTAAAACCCAAAATGAAATTATGGAGAGTTTGAATCTTGAACTAAATAATTTCATGCGAATTGCCACCCATGATTTGAAAAATTCACTTCTTGTTGTTCAGGGATTTTTGAAAATTATTCTTCAACATTATGGGCAGTATGATGAAAAAGATTTGTTTGAGATGCTAAATGATATTTCCGATACAGGCGATGTTATGTACAAAATTCTCAATAATCTTTCGATGATTGCTAAATTGGAGTCCGGAGAAATTACGGCGTATCCAACTGAGATGGATGTTGTTTTTTTACTGAATGAATATGTTAATAAGTACAGAGCGAAAGCAGAAGTCAAGAATATAAATATTATTCAAATCAATAAAATAAGGACTCCAAAATTATTTCAGGATTATAATTTAATTATGGAGTGTATCGAAAATCTTCTTTCCAATGCAGTAAAATTTTCACCGGAAGGCAGTACTATTCATGTATTAAGTTATAATGAAACTATCAATCAACAAAGAAAACCAAAAATAGTGATTGAAGTTGAAGATAATGGTCCCGGAATCAAAGAATCGGAACAGAATCTGTTATTTAAGAAATTCTCAAAAACTTCTGCTATACCAACCAACAAGGAACTAACAACCGGGCTTGGTCTTGCTGTGACTAAGATGATTTGTAATGTTATTGATGCTGATGTTATGCTTGATAAAAATCATAGCAAGGGCGCTAAGTTTATTTTGAAAATCCCAATTAATCATAAAAATTAAATTCATTTATATTTTTGATTATTAATAAATATTTATTTATAATTTATTTTTTTATTTCAAAAAAACCTATTAACTTGCATTATATTTAAGTGTAAATTCACAATAACATTTACAAAATTAACTAATACTCAGGTATAAATATGAATGCCAGTGAAATATTGGAATTCCTAAGTGGAGTTCAACTTTTCGAAGGTTTAAGCAATACCGAACTTGAAAGTATTGCCCTTATATGTAATTTTAAAACATATCGAATTAATCAATATCTTTTTGAAGAAAACCAACCGCGTTTAAATTTATTTTTATTAATCAATGGTAGAGTTGAATTAGTAAAAAGAAATCCATTTGGAAAAGAAAAGCTATTCAGGGTGTTTGAGCGATTTGATTTCATGAGTGAAGGTGCTTTAATGGATGAAGATAATCCACATTCGACATCTGCTAAAGTTGTGGAAGATTCTGAACTTTTAGTAATTAGTCGGGAGAACTTCAATGAACTCTTTAAAGCAAACTATCACTTAGCTGTGAAGATTTTGGCTACAGTTTCCAGAGTTATTTCCAGAAGAATGAGCATAACCACCAGTCAGGTTGTAGGTGCTCAGGCTCAGTATATTTCAGGTAAAACAAGACATGAACATGACCTTCTTGGTGACAGGGAAGTTCCTTACGAATTTTACTACGGCATTCAAACCTTGCGAGGTCTGGAGAATTTCAATATTACAGGTATAGCTATAAGCCATTATCCGCATCTGATTCGCTCTCTTGCTCAGGTTAAAATGGCAGCAGCAAAAGCCAACAACAAATTAGGGCTACTGGGTAATGATATTTCTGATGCAATTATAAAAGCATGCGAGGAGATAATTAATGGCAGATTCCATGCAAACTTTGTTGTGGATATGATTCAAGGCGGAGCCGGCACATCAACAAATATGAATGCAAATGAAGTAATCGCTAACCGCGCTCTTGAGATAATGGGCTACACCAGAGGCGAATATGAAAAATGCCATCCTAATAATCATGTAAATATGTCCCAATCAACAAATGACGTATATCCTACAGCTATTAAGCTTTCAATGATATATGAAAATGAAGACATGATAGTTGTTCTCAAAGAATTGATTAACTCATTTAGAAACAAAGCTATCGAGTTTGCTGATGTTATAAAAATGGGAAGAACTCAGCTTCAGGATGCTGTACCGATGACACTTGGCCAGGAGTTTGAAGCTTATGCCGTAACTCTCGAGGAAGAAATTCAAAGATTGAAAGAAAATTCAAAACTGTTTTTTGAAATCAATATGGGTGGTACAGCTATAGGGACAGGTATCAATGCAGATCCTGAGTACAGCCAGATTTGCACAGATTATCTTTGCGAAATTACCGAACTGCCTTTTACATTAGCATCAAATCTTGTTGAAGCAACTCAGGATACTGGTGCTTTTGTTATTTTTTCATCTGCTGTAAAACGTCTGGCTGTGAAACTTTCGAAAATTTGCAATGACCTCAGACTTCTTAGCAGCGGTCCCCGTACCGGTTTTGGTGAAATAAATCTCCCGCCAATGCAGCCGGGTTCATCTATTATGCCGGGCAAAGTGAATCCCGTAATCCCCGAAGTTGTTAATCAAATTGCTTTCAAGGTAATTGGAAATGATTTGACAGTTACTCTTGCCGCTGAAGGAGGTCAGTTGCAGCTGAATGTGATGGAGCCTGTGATTACTCAAAGCATACTTGAATCAATCGAGATGCTAAAAAATGGTATGATGACTTTGAAATATCGCTGTATAGATGGAATTACAGCCAATGTTGAACATTGTAGAAATATGGTGTTAAACAGTATTGGGCTTGTAACAGCCCTTAATCCTATTCTTGGCTATGAAGCATGCACTAAGGTTGCTAAGCGTGCATCTGAAGAGAATCGTGGAGTATATGAGCTTGTTCTTGAAATGAATCTATTGACAAAAGAAGAACTTGAAGAAGCGTTAAAACCTGAAAATATGATTAAGCCGGTGCAAATTTTAAAGAAGTTTTGATTGACTGATATATTTCAGTTTTCTCAATAAAAACAGTAAATAAGAGTTGTATTCATATGTGCTGATGTCATATAAATAAAAAAATATACATGTTATTCTGACAACAAAAAAAGTCCGCTTCTATTATGAAACGGACTTTTTAGCATAAAATCTTTAACTTACCACTTAAGCAAATTAACTTCATCCACATAAACAGTTTGTTTTGCTCTAAATAAAGCCAGAACTATTGCAAGTCCTATTGCAGCTTCTGCCGCAGCAACTGACATTACGAAAAACACAAATATCTGACCTGCTGTATCCCCCAAAAAAGTAGAGAATGCCACTAAAGTCAGGTTCACAGAATTCAGCATTAATTCTATAGACATGAAAATAATGATTGCATTACGTCTTGTAATCACACCAATACTACCGATAATAAAAAGTACGGCTGATACAATTAAATAATATTCTAAAGGTATTGCTTCTAACATTTTTCTTCCTTAACTTAATTTACGTTTTGCTAAAACTATAGCTCCAACAATAGCGGCAGTAAGTAAAATACCAATCGCTTCCACAGGAAGAATGTAATTAGTATATAACTCATTACCCAAAGATTCAGCAGTACCGATTCTTTCTGCAATTTCAGCATTATATGCCGCAGTATCCGGAGTTACATTGGTTATATAAATTGCTCCGAGCATAACAAGTAGAGCCGCCCCAAGAGCAACTCCAATTACCTGCCGTGGATTAATCTTATATTTGAGTGATTCTTCGTCTCCTAAGTTAAGGAGCATTATAACAAATATCACTAAAACCATTATCGCACCGGCATAAACAAGAACCTGCAGTGCCGCAATAAACTGGGCGCTTAGTGTAAGATAAAGCCCAGCCAGCATGAAAAAATGAAAGACCAGCCCCATAGCGGAGCGAATGGGATGCTTGCTCAGAATTGTTACCAATGCTGATGCTATTGCAAGTATCGCCAATATTCCGAAAAGTATTATTGTTAGTGTCACGTTATTTTATTTTTACGATGTTACTTATTACAAAAAACAAAAATAATGAAAATATCTATAATCTTCAATTATTTTTTAAAATTTCTACATCTTTTACGCCATCTATCCGTTTTAAATTATCAATTATGACTTCAAGATAGGAAAAATTACCAAAATGAAGCTTCAAAGTCTCTTTGAAATCGGATTCAATTTCATCATATTTCATCTCGAGAATTTCTGTATCACTCATAGATAATATTGATGTGTTAATCTGTTGAAGCATCAAATTGCGTTTGACAGCTCTGATTGCCAGTGATACTGTTAGTGAGCCGTCAGCTTCAGGCTTAATTTCATTCGTTTTCAATTCACCATTACCATTCAGATTACTGCTTTTGGAATTTTTTTGGGATTCACCGTTCTGTTTCATAATACTTGCACGTTCACGGTGCTCGCCATTAATTCTAAGCCCATCTCTGATTTTGAATTTGATAAAATCAAAAGCTTTATCAAGTGACAGATGATTATTTGCAAGGGCATAGAAAAATTCATCAGGAGAATCATATCTCAGTGATTTAATTAATGCATCGAACTCAGTTTCATTAATCCTGATTGAATATTCCCTGCTTTTATCAGTCCAAATTTTCTTACCTGATTCAATTACTTGCCTTTCGATTTCTTTCAGGAATTTTGCTATAGACTGTTTGGCTCTTGCTGTTATAACATATTTCAGCCATTCTTCAGAAGGTGTTTGCTTTTTTGATGTAATAATTTCAATTTGATCGCCACTCTGAAGTTTGTAATCAATAGCTACAAGTCTTCCGTTTACTTTGGCACTGATGAAATGATTTCCTACTTCGGAGTGAATATCATAAGCGAAATCCAGAGGTGTAGAATCTTTTGGTAGTGTTCGGAATTCATTCTTCGGAGTATAAACATAAATTTCATCAAAGAATAAATTTTGTCTGAAATTTTCAATTAATTCTTCATTTGTTCCGCTTTTAGCATGATCAAAAATCTCTCTAACTTCAGATATCCAATCAATAATTTGTTTACGTTCAAGAATAGAAGCCTGATCAATCCTTCCACCTTTATATCTGAAATGAGCAGCAAATCCCTGCTCAGCGAGCTCGTGCATTTCACGTGTTCGTATTTGAAGTTCCACAATTTTTGTATCAGGACCAACTATCGCTGAATGAATTGAACGATAACCATTCTTCTTGGGTGTGCTTATATAATCCTTAAAAGTCTCTGGAACAGGCTGATAAATACTAGCCACCAATCCATAGGCATAAAAACACAAATTTGGCTCATTTGATTCGAGTATTAATCTGATAGCAAATAAATCATAAAGCTCGTCCATTGGTTTATTGCGGGCAAGCATTTTGTTGTAAATTGAATAAATATGTTTGGGTCTTCCACTTACTTCATATTTTAACTTAATTTTTTTTAACAGCTCATCTTGTTTCAACTTATCCAAAATAGGCTGAATAAGATTCTCAATATAATCTTCACGCTCTTCGCGAGTACTCTTTAAAGCGGCTTTTATTTCATTATACGAATCAGGATTCAAATACTTAAATGATAAATCTTCAAGTTCCCATTTGATATTTCTCAAGCCGAATCTATTAGCAAAAGGAGCATAAATATCAAGGGTTTCTTTTGCAAGCTTAATTTGACTTTTTTGCGATACATACTCCAGCGTACGCATATTGTGAAGCCTGTCAGCAAGCTTAATTAATATAATACGTATATCTTTGAAAAGTGAAAGCAGAAGCTTGCGATAATTTTCAGCCTGATCATCTATAGAAATATTGGTATTTTCAATATGCTCAATTTTGTGAATACCTTCGACAATATCGGCAACTTCGTTTCCAAATTCAGAGCGAATATCTTTAATTGAATAATTATCGCCTTCATCAAGTACATCGTGAAGTAGAGCTGATATAACAGAAATATCATCGAGTGGAATTTCGCTCATTACAATCCGTGCAACTTCAAGAGGATGAGTATAATATGGTGCACCTGACTTTCTGAGTTTTTTTTCGTGAGCATCAATACAAAGTAAAAATGCTCTGCTGACTTTTTGTTCATTAAAAACTTTCAGATATTTCTTACATTCTCTGAGTAGAAAACCAAGATCTTTTTCAGTGCTTAAGCCAGGTGAATACTCTTGTTTATTGCTTTTGCCAAGTAAGTTATTTAACTGAAAGTTGAACATAAAATTACAATCTTCCTTCTATAATAGAATTTAAAATCGCATTCCATGACTTAAAATCATGAGAATAATTCTCGTCCTTAATTTCAAAGTGATGCCTTATTCCTTTTGATGTAAGAATATATGCAAGTTTTTTGGAATTTTCGGGGTTTTCCCCTTTGCCTGAACCCGCTGTTAAATAAATATGTCTTCTGGAATGTAAAAAAGAAAGCCAGTAGTTGTCATTCAGGTTGGGCAAATAATGAATCGGTGAATTATAATAGCAATTATCATCAAAATAACCGTAAGTATGAATACCTAAATCATAATCGCCACTCATAGCTATTGCACCAAGGAAAATATCAGGTCTTCTAAAAAATGAATTTGCTGCATGGTAGGCACCCTTTCCGGCTCCGGCAGTTATGACAGGAAGTGGACCGCCACAATTGCCATAAATGTAAGGTACCAGCTCATCTTCCACATATTGATTAAACTTAAAATGGAGATGTGATTTTTCTTTTGGTTCCATTGATCCGCCGAACCAAATTTCCTTGTCAATACTTGATGTTACAAATACTTTACATTTACCAATTTTAATTAAATGCTCAATAGCATTTATAGTGCCCTCATTTTCGTATTCGTCAGCGTTATCGGTGATTGCAGGAAACATCAGTACGGATATTCCATAATGTCCGTAAATACTTACCTGCATATCTCTGCCAAGTTTTTCGCTGTATAAAATATCTTTTTTTATATCCATTTTGATTTTATGTTTTTAAATTATAACATCATTTTAAAATTGGGCTTGAGGGCTCCCTGGAATCAATAAACAGCAAATATCTGCCTTCATGTAGTTCGATTTCAATACATTGTCCTGATGATTCATTGCGAGCTCCTTCTCTGATTCCAAATTCCAGAACATCATCTTTTAGCTCCCATCTAAGATTTTTTGTAGTAAGTCTAGCTTTTGGCTGAGGAATCAATGAAATAATTTCGTATGGCATAGAAACAAAAAACAAACTTTCCGATACTAAAATCCCATAACGTCCAGAATCATACACACAAAAATTAAGTTCAGAACAATATTTGACCAAGACACTTAAATTATTTAAAGTATGCTCGAGCTCACCACCATGAATACCTGTAATCAATAGATTTTTAAGTTTGGATTTCATGCAATGCTTCAGTACTTTCTCAAAATCATTGCTATCCTGATCAGAAACTTTCAAAATTTCTGAACCTGCAAAATCATCAATTAATTTATCCGGTTCTAATGAATCGAAATCACCAATTATTATATCAGGTTGAATTCCCAACGACTTAAGTTTATATGCGGCACCATCTGCGGCAATTATTTTGATTCCATTGAAAAGCAAATAAAATTCCTTATCAGGCAAATTTGCATTCAGGCAAATTATTGCTTCAAATTGCGACTCTATAAATTTAAGCTCTTTAATATTCAATCTTCTAAATCATAATCTAACGTTTACTAACAAAAATTGTTTTTAAAAAAAACGACACATTTTATTAATCAAAAGATTTGTCATAAGTGTTGTATATTACTTTTATACTTGGGAAATTGAGTCGTGTTCTGAGCCAATTGTTTATTTTATTTGTATCCAGATTTCTACGTCTGTTTGTCTCGACGGCAAACATCACAATTTTGACATTCTCAGGTGTATCAGATGTATCTATGAATCTGTAAGCATCAGCAAATGTACATTTTGAAATATCGGGATATAAATTATTAATTTCATTTAAAATACTTTTTCCAAGTAATGAGTTTGTTTTTATACTGTCAAGTTGCCTTTCCTTTTCGCTCAGTACCATTTTAATTTTGCCCAACTCTTCTTTCAAACTGTAAACTTCCGCATTCTTATCTTTCGCAAATTCTCCGAAATCAAGTCCTTGTTTGATAATTATTTTAGCATCTTTAAGTTCGAAAAATTTTGCTTGTTCAACCAGAATTTCTTTTTGTTGTTCACTAATATTTGTTCCCCCGTAAAGCAAAGTAATACTCCCTTCTTTTGAATCCACATCACTTTTTATCAAAAGATTTCCCTCAAAAATACTAACACTTGCAACATACTTACTTGCGTTTTCGTTAAATTTTTCTTTAAGAACCAACATATATCCAAAATATATACTTGGAAGAGTTATTGCAACGATTATTATACTTATCCATCTGTTTACAACCTTCTTTTGATTTTGGTCAATTAAGGTTGTAATCGGAAATTTTAATAATTGCGAAATTATGACAGATGATAAAGCAATAAAAACTGTATTAATTGTGAATAAGAATAATGCTCCAAGAAAAAATTCATACTGGAAAGTAGCAAGTCCATAGCCTGCCGTACAGAGGGGAGGCATCAATGCTGTAGCAATTGCAACACCTGGAATTACATTTCCTTTTTGCTTACTGCTTATTGCAACTATGCCGGCAAGACCTCCAAAAAGAGCTATAATAACGTCATAAATAGTAGGGCTTGTTCTTGCTAAAAGTTCCGAATGTGCTGTTGCAACAGGGCTTAGGAAGAAATATAGAGATGATGCAAATAAAGAGGCGATTACAGCAAAGCTGAAATTCTTAAATGCTTGTTTAAATAATTCGAAATTGTAAGTTGCTATACTGTATCCCATTCCGTTGATTGGACCCATCAATGGTGATATTAACATAGCTCCGATTATTACAGCGGTTGAATTCATATTCAAACCAACAGATGCCACAATTATCGCAAACATCAAAATCCACAAATTCGTACCTTTGAAGACGGAATCTTTTACGATTTGCTCATGAATTTTATCATAATCATCAAGCTCTGTATCGAGATTGATATAATGAATAAACTTCTTGAGAAATTCTTCTGTTCTTAAGAGTGTTTTATTTTCCATATTAATAATTTTATTTTCATTATAAATGTTATGCAAAAATATAAAAAATAATGCAATTTCAAACATTGTTTTTTAGTCTGAAAAAACTATCATTTACAGTGCTTTCTTATTTGCTCACCGGCAGAGGCTAAACCTTGCCCATAGGATATTTGGAAATCCTCGCAAGCATCTGCAGTGTCACCATTAGATAATTTTGAAAGCCCGCGGGTATAATAAAAGTCTCGATTGTCATTGATTTGCAGTATTGCCAAACTTGTATAATGGATACATGAATCAAATTCTCTGAGACGAGTATATTCATAATTGATGTTTTTATATGCTTGTTTATAAGTAGGAGTAATAGCAATAGCTTTCTTATAATCATCCAAAGCTCCGTAAATGTCATTTTCTGAGGATTTGAATATTGCTCTGTTATAGAAGAATACAGCTCGATTTGAATCCAATGATATCGCTTTATTGTAATCTTCCATAACCCCACGCTTATCTTTTAATTGTGTTTTTGCCAATCCGCGATTGTTATAAGCGTCCGGATATTCAGGAAATATCGAGGCTGCAGTATTAAAATCTTCAATTCCTGCTTTTGGATTTCCACTTCTCGCTTTGATTAGACCTCTGTTTAAGTATGCAAGAGCTGCGGTCTCAGGCGATTTTTCAATTGCTCTTTCATAAAATACGAGTTCATTTTTGTAATATTGAGAATTCAGCAAAGTCAGTATGAAAAAAACAATCGAAACCAATAGTATTCCGGCGAAAATCGTATTTTCCCGGAGATTATACCCTCGAAATATGAATGGCAGTATTATTAATATTCCCACAGCAGGCAAATATGCACGGTGCTCTAAATATTGATATGCATAAGTTCCGAATTCATGCTCATACATCATTCCCGGAATCGAAAAAAGCAAAAACCATAAAAATCCAAATAACAGATACTTCCTGCTTTCGGTTTTAGAAATACCAAAATAAATTATCATTGTAATTAAAATAAATCCTGTAACAATATTAATTAATTCGTAACTTGGCATAGGATTTAAACTTATTGGAATGAATAATTTACCGATTGTCTCGGGAATGTAAGCAAGATTTGATATAAGATATTCAATACCGAATTTGGTTTTAGAACTCATATCACCAATTACTAAATTTCTCAGGATTAAATATAATACTGACATTGAAGAATAGATGGAAGCAGGAATTATGGCAGACTTGAAATTTAGGTTTTCCTTGTGAAATATTGCAACAAAGAGAAGGGCTATTATTGACAAAAACAGGCCACTTTCTTTTGACAACAATGCTAAAGCCAGAAATAAGGAATTATAAATAAGATACTTTGTTTGGTTTGAATTAAGAAATTTGGACAGGTAAATGATAAAAAGCATCGAGAAAATAGCCAGTAATATATCGCCACGTCCGGGAATCCAGGCAACTGCATGCGCCAGTGCCGGGAGCGCCGAGAAAACTGTGCCCATTCCAAGCGATGTTTTCTTTGAAACACCTATTTCAATTAATAGGAAGTAGAATATAATCACAGATATAATATGTAAAACCAAATTTGTGAAATGATACATCCATAAAGCATCACCGGCGATAATTGTATCAATCATCAGAGTAATATTTTGTAATGGTCTGTAAAAACTTTGCTCTCCGTTTCTAAAAAAAGCATCATCCAGAAAGATTTTCCCTATATTGCTAACTGAGCTAAGCATTTCTCTGTTTGGTGGAATAATTGATGAATCATCAAAACCAGTAAATCCAAAATTAATTGTTTGTAAATATAGTAAAAGAGTGAATGCACCAAGAATAATGTACCCATACTTGAATAGAAATGGCTCTTCTTTAATGATTGATTTTGTATTTTTCTTTGAATTTCTCATAAATTATTCACTGTTTATTTAGTTTTTGGTTTTGTATTTTTCAATAAAGTCATCTAAAGCGCGCTTTCTATGTGAAATTTGATTTTTGATTTCAGCAGGAAGCTCCGCAAAGGTGCTTTCATAGCCGTCAGGAATGAAAATCGGGTCATATCCAAAACCGCCGCTACCTCTTTCTGAAAGAGAAATTCTTCCTTCCACTTTGCCGACGCCCTGAATGATTTCATTTCCATCAAAATAGCAAATTACACATCTGAATCTTGCCTTTAAATTTCCACAGTCTTTTGCTAAAACCTCATCCAATACCTTTTTTCTGTTTGCCGCATCATCACCGTGCACTCCGGCATATCTTGCAGAAGTAACACCGGGCTTCAAACCAAGACAATCCACTTCAAGACCGCTATCATCTGAAATTACAGGCATTCCTGCCGCTTTATTGAAAGCAAGGGCTTTTATTTCGGCATTTTCCTCGAATGTCAACCCGGTTTCTTCAACCTCCAAACCTCCAAGATACAAATCCTGAGGCAATACAAGACTTGAAGAAAGTCCAGCATCAATAAAGATTTGCTTGAATTCTTCAGCTTTGTGTTTATTATTGCTTGCTAATAAAATTTTGCTCATTTTTCTCCAAAATATTTCTTAATCAATAAATTTACTGCCTGAGTTGGTGTAACCTCGGCTGATAGTACGCGGTTTTCAAGCTCGCTTCTTAATTTCCGAATCTCGGAATTGCCGAAAAACCGTCTGTGAACTTCATCTTCGACCATAGAATTAACCCAATTAATGAGCTGCTCATTTCTTCTTTTCTCAAAAATTCCGGAATCTTTAGTATTAATCATAAATTCATTTATCACAGACCAAACTTCTTCAATACCATCGTTGTTCAGAGCCGAGCAAGTCATTGCTTTGGGTATCCAGCCTTCAGTAGCAGATGTAAGCAATCTGAGTGCATTGCTGTAAGATGCTTTGGTCAGATTGGCTCTGTCTTTATAATTTCCTTCAGCCTTATTTATTACAATCGAATCCGCTAATTCTACAACCCCTTTCTTAATTCCCTGGAGCTCATCGCCGGAACCCGGGAGCAGCAAGAGAAGGAAAAAGTCAACCATTGAGCGAACAGTAACTTCACTCTGACCTACACCAATTGTTTCAATCAGTATGACATCATAACCTGCAGCTTCACAAACTAAAATTGTCTCGCGGGTTTTTCTTGCTACTCCGCCAAGTGTGCCGCCTGATGGCGATGGTCGGATATATGCATGATGCTCTCGGGATAAGTATTCCATTCTGGTTTTGTCGCCCAGAATAGAGCCACCCGATACTGTTGAGCTTGGGTCAACTGCCAGCACAGCCACTTTAAAGCCATTTTTACAGAGGAACATTCCTAATGATTCGATAAAAGTGCTTTTTCCGGCTCCCGGCGGACCGGTTATTCCGATTCTGACAGATTTCCCGGAATATGGTAAAAGTTCCTTAATTACTGATTGAGTAAGCTCTGTATGTTTTTCGTTATTGCTCTCTATAAGAGTAATTGCTTTCGATAATATTACAGTATTGCTTTCCAAAACTCCCCGAACAAAATCCTCTACATTTAGTGTCTTTCTTTTGACTACTTTATACTTATGCACTTGATTGATACTTACACCCGGCATAACTGAACTGGCGAATTCATCTCCGCCTTTTTCAGGTACCCACTCAGGTTTTTTTTTGTTGCTCATGATATTTAAAAATCAATTCTTTGAAATTGGAAAAAATATTATACTTTTTAAAAAAAACAGAAATTCAATATTTATATAACTATTGACTGTGAAATAAATTTTTTGCAAATTCAATTGTTGAAAAATTTTGATGTAATAAAACCATCTTATTTCATTTGTTTCAATATTACTTGAATAATTTTGTGTATTTTTGCAAACATTTTTATTCAACAATCAAAATTACAAATGAATCAGCTCGGCATAATGCTAAAAAAATATTTCGGTTTCGATACTTTCAGGTCCGGGCAGGAAGAAGTAATTAGTTCAGTGCTGAATTGTAATGATACTCTTGCGGTAATGCCAACCGGTGGCGGTAAATCAATTTGTTATCAACTTCCTGCTATGATTATGCCCGGAACTGTTTTGGTAGTGTCGCCATTAATTGCATTGATGAAAGATCAGGTTGACACTCTGATTTCCGGGAATATCAGAGCAACATCAATAAACAGCACATTACCTTATGACGAAATTAACAATAGACTTGCAAGAGCATCTGAAGGCTATTATAAACTGGTTTATGTTGCTCCTGAAAGGCTTGTCAATAAATATTTTCTGAGCCTTTTACAAAATATGAACATATCGTTCATCGCCATTGACGAGGCGCACTGTATATCGGAATGGGGACATGATTTCAGACCATCTTATCAAAATATCAATAAAATATTCGATTTCATTCCAAGATGTCCGGTTCTTGCATTAACTGCGACAGCAACAATGGAAGTACAGGATGATATTGTGTCATCGCTAAAGATGAATAATCCGAAAAAGTTTGTCAAAGGATTCGACAGAACTAATTTATCATATCACACCGAAAAAGTATATGATAAAGTTGAACGAATTTCTGAGATAGTTTCCGGGATAAGCGATGGCTCAACAATTATCTATGCAGGCTCTCGAAAGAGAGTGGAATATTTTGCAGAAGAACTAAGAAAATCAGGAATTAAAGCAGAATCATATCATGCCGGAATGAAAGTGTTGCTAAGAAATGCCGTACAGGAAAGATTTATTTCAGGCAAAATAAAAGTCATAGTTGCAACAAATGCTTTTGGTATGGGCATTGATAAGTCTGATGTTCGAAATGTAATTCACGTTGATTATCCACTTACAATTGAAGCATATTATCAGGAAGCAGGTCGAGCAGGAAGAGACGGCAAACATTCTGACTGCTGGTTACTTTATAATGAAAGTGATAAAGATTTACCAGAATTTTTTATCAAATCTACATATCCTGTTAAGAAGGATGTGGACAAAGTTTTATCCGAAATTTCTTCAGGTTTTACAAATGCTTCAGCAGCTGAATCCGAAAATTATAATATACCTGACCCGCTGAACCTGGCAAATAAATTAAGTATGGATTTCAGGACTGTCAAATCAATTTTTGGTTTATTGGAAAGAAATGAGGTCATCGCAAGAGGATATTATCATAATAGTTCAGAAATTTTCATCGGGACATCAAAGGATAGAATTCACGAGTATTACGCAAATTCCTCTGATGAGCGTAAAGCAGCTCTTGAAGCACTGTTAAGAAGTGTTAATCCGGATGTTTTTTCAAGAAAAGTCAGTTTAAATATCAAAGATATTATTGTTAAGCAATCAATACCCAAAAGTGATTTTGATGAACTTATCAAATCAATGCAAATGCTTGGAATGGTTTCTTATTTTTCCAAAAGTAGTGAGGAAAGTTACTTCCTGAATAATTTTATTCATAGTTCGGATGAAATCAATATTGATTTTGAGAAAATACAAAAAAGATGCGTCCACGCAATTAAGAAGTTAGATCAGGTAATTCGTTATGGATTAACTAATGATTGCAAAAGGAACTTCATTCTCGAATATTTTAATGATGATGATTTCAAGGGAAATTGTGGAAGATGTTCTTCTTGCAAATCAAATAAAATTAAAAATACTGTAAATTCGTCTTCCAATAATTATGAAAATTTCGAGTTATATGTTCTAAAGTTTTTAGTTGAGAACAAAAATAGCGTTAAGCTGTCTGACATAAAAGTTTACTTTGAAGAAAATGTTTTAGCAGGTGTCAGCAGAAAATTTCCAAATATTTTATTGAATTTTAAACCTGACGATTTCATAAATAACTTGCTTAACAGTCTAAATGAGAAGAGATTAGTAGAATTTCAAAAAGCAAATAAAAGTAAAATATATATAACCAAAGCTGGTGAAGAATTTTTAAAGCAATTACCGGAGCAATCTAGAACCATGGCGAGACCCGAAAAAGTAAAAACTAAAAGCGAAATGATTTTCAATAAATTAGTCACATTAAGACGCGAAATCGCTGAAAATGCAGGAGTAGTTCCACGTGGCATTATAAGTGATGTCGCAATGCGCAAGATAGCTGAAGTAATGCCTGAAACAGAATATGACCTTAAGAATGTTTCTGGTGTAAGTCAATTATTTGTGCAAAAATTTGCTAAAATATTTTTACAGGAATTAGCAAAAATTAAATTAAATCCAAAAGAACAAAAAGTATCAAAAGTTGCAAAAGATGCATTAAGACTGCTGGAGCAGGGAGAAGACTTTGACAAAATAAAAACAAGACTTTTTGCAGGTAATTCGCTTATGATGGCTAATTATGTTGTAGAAATACTTGAAGCAGGTTATGACCTGCCAAGGAAAGAGCTTGTACCGGATACAATTTATCGGCAGGTTAAAGCATGTATTAAGAAAAATCCTGACTTGGGTCAGCGAGATTTACAATCTAAACTAGCAATTGATATTGAGCCACCAATTATGAAAATGGCATATGCCTTTGCCAAAAATGACTTAGGTATTTTATAAATCAAGATAATGTCTTAAAAGTGCCGTTAATCTGTTGATTTCTATCTTTTTAGCTAAAATATTCAAATGATTGATTTTGAATGCAAGTCCCAGATTTTTGAGTGGGGCTTGCATTTTTTGCTTCATTACAGGCACAAGTGCTTTAGTAAGCCGAATCTTCCTTTCGATTGCTATTGGGTCAGATGTTACATGATAATATTTTACTTTTCTTTCGATCATTTTAAAAATTAATAGTTATTCCATTTTGCAATTCAAAATCATATTTTTTAAGACCGGTCGGGGGTTCATTGTCGAAGCGATAGATACCTGAAACAAAGAATGCAAGAAATTTATTTATTGATACTGAAAATCTCGATTCGTGTAACAGCCTGAAATCTGAAATATTTCCTAAATAGGGTTGAAAATATGTAACTGAAAAAATATTTACATTATCCTGAAACGTATATCGCAGACTCAAAAAATTTGTTGAACGAATGTATTTAGTAAGAGGTTTGGCTGTATCTGCGACTTCTTCATACTCATACATAAATCCTATTCCAAATTCGACAGTAATTTTATGGATTGAATCACTTGCTGACTTATTAAATGGATTAATTCTAAGCCCGCCACCTCCAACAAATCGTTCTTTGAGGCTTATAAAATCATTATACTCAATTTGAGAAAATATTTCAGGCTCTGCAAATTTATCTTTATTCAAAATCAATCTCCAATGTGCAAAACCTTTGTTTGTTATCAGGCTTCTGTTACCCTCCTTGTATTCGATATTTCCAACCAGATAAGTTATGAAATTGGGTTGGTAAAGGTCTATTCGATAATCACCCTGATATTTGTAAAATTCCTCGTTTCCCATTTTAAGATTTGCAGATAAATTTATAGAATGATAAAATCCATCAGCTTTGAAATCACGGAACTTTTCAGTATTTTTTTGGCTATAAGACTTGACAGAAAATAGTAAAATCATTAAAGTTAATAATAAGACAAATTCAATTAACCGATTATACAGAATTTTCATTTTTTGAAACTTTTTCTAGTTTATGAACGTATTAAATAATAACATAGTTCTACTCCTTTTGATAAACCACAGTCAGCAATTTTTTTACGGCTGTGGTTTTTTATTATTCATATCCATAAAATCGGATTTCTTCAGTAAACTCATGAATATGCTTCTTGACAACATCAAAAACCAGTTTGCTCTCTGCTGACATTTTATTGAACGATTCATCGAAACCAAAAGTAGCTGAAAGTTTAGAATATAATTTTATAGTAATGTTCAAATAATTAAATGCTGATTTCAAAATATCTTCCGGCAGACTATGGTCACCAACTACGGATACATCATCAAGCAAGCTTTCTAAACCGGATATATCAAAATCCGAAATAGTATCTTTCTTAATCTTTAATTGATGATTTTTATAATTAGATGTCAGCTCGTGCATAAATGCCTTATGGCTGACCTTAGTGCGTGCAAATGTTTCGAAGTAAACTTTCAACTCGGAAATCCGGCTAAATCTCCTTGCAGATTTTGAGAAAAAATTGACTCCGGAATCCTCAATTTTTAAGGATTTTTCCAAAAATTTTAAAATTTTATCATTCATAACAATTTCCTAATACGAAATTACAGATAATTCAAAAATACTATTTTTTTTGAATATATTTCTTATTCTGTGCATTTAATTGAAAATAATGTTCGAATATTGATAATTTCATTTTTTTTAACAAAAAGTGATTTAAAACAATCAATTTTTAACAAAAAATTTGTTAAGCAAGTTAAAAAAAGTTAATTTGTAATTTTTTTAATTTCAAATTTTAAAATAGGTTTTTGTATGAAGCAACAAGTTTTAGAAAAGCTCTTAAGATATGTGAAAATTGACACTCAGTCAGACCCGGCTGTTAATGAAACCCCCAGCACTCAAAAACAATTCGACCTTGCTAATCTCCTCGTTGATGAGCTGAAAGTAATGGGCATCAAAGATGTTGAAATTGATGATAAATGCTATGTCTATGCTACAATTCCATCAAATATTCCCGCTGATGACCCTGCTTACGGCAAAGTCCCCGCTGTAGGTTTTGTTGCTCACGTGGATACTTCGCCTGATACAACCGGTGCTAATGTCAAACCTCAAATTATTGAAAATTATCAGGGTGGAGATATTGTCCTTCCGGCTGATAACAATGTCATAATCAAGGTTTCAGAATGTCCGGCTATGAATAAGTGCATTGGGCATACTTTGGTTACAACTGATGGAACCACTTTACTTGGTTCTGATGATAAATCCGGTGTTGCAGCAATTATGATGGCAGCGGAATATTTTATGAATAATCCTCAGATTATTCATGGTGATATACGCATCGGTTTTACTCCTGATGAGGAAATTGGTCGTGGCGCAAATCATTTTGATGTAGCAAAATTCAACTGCGAATATGCTTATACAATTGACGGCGAAATGCCCGGTGAAATCAACAAGGAAACTTTCAGTGCAAATGCCTGCATAGTAAAAGCATACGGACGTGATATTCATCCCGGATTCGGAAAAAATATCATGGTAAATTCTCTTCGTGCTATCGCTGATGTTATTGCTCTTACTCCGCGTGATATGGCACCTGAAACTACCGAAGGTTACGAACCATATATTCATCCGCATAAAGTTACCGGTTCTGTTGACTATTCAGAGCTTCAGCTTCTTTTTCGTGATTTCAAAACTGAAGGGTTGGACGTACAGAAGCAAATGATGGAAGAAATTGTTGCCAAAGTGCAGGAAAATCATCCAAAAGTAAGATTTGAAGTTGAGGTTATTGAATACTACCGCAATATGCTCGATTTACTTGAAGCGCAGCCACACGGACTTGATTATCTTTGGGAAGCAGCAGTTCGCTCCGGAGTTGAACCATACTGGAATCCAATCCGCGGTGGTACTGATGGCAGCCGTCTGACAGCAATGGGCTTGCCTACTCCTAATATTTATACCGGTGGGCAGAATTTCCACAGCAAAACTGAATGGGTTTCAGTTGATGCGCTGGTTAAATCTGTCGAAACCATAATTAATTTAGTACAGATTTGGGTTGAAAAGAAACGTTAATATTCACTAACAGTATTATTTACAGGAACGTACATGGAACATAGTTCATTAGACAAAAGCGGTTTGCCTGAAAATGCTTACCGCGAGCTTAAACCGGGTGAAGAGTATTTACCCGTAATGCCTGCAAACAAGGTATTTCCTGAAGTTACACCCTGGTCAGTCGGTATGGGTTTGCTGATGGCTGTTATTTTTTCGGCAGCAGCAGCATTCTCAGGACTAAAGATTGGGCAGGTTTTTGAGGCAGCAATTCCGATTTCAATTATTGCAGTTGGCGCCTCTACATTTTTTAAAGTTAAAAATCCTTTAGGACAGAATGTAATCATTCAGTCAATTGGTGCAAGTTCCGGTGTAATTGTTGCCGGTGCCATTTTTACAATACCGGGATTATATATTTTACAGTATAAATATCCGGAGATTCAGGTTAGCTTCTTCCAGATATTTTTCTCATCATTACTTGGTGGTTTTCTGGGGATACTATTCCTGATTCCTTTCAGAAAGTATTTTGTTAAGGATATGCACGGAAAATTTCCGTTTCCGGAAGCTACTGCCACGACAGAAATCCTCATCACCGGCGAAAAAGGTGGCTCACAGGCGGGCATTCTTATCAGTAGCGGGCTGATTGGCGGGTTGTTTGATTTTATGTTCGGCTCTTTGAAATTATGGTCTGAGGTAATAACTTCAAAAATGGTTCCGATTGGTGCTGCACTTGCAGAAAAATCAAAAATTATTATGAAGTTAAATGTCAGCGCCCTGATATTCAGTTTCGGATATTTGGTAGGTCTGAAGTTTTCCACTATAATTGTAGTTGGTTCTTTACTTTCGTGGCTTGTATTTATACCGCTTCTTAATGCAATCGGCGGAGTAATTGCAGGTGCTGACGGAGTGAATTTCTTTGCGGCAATGAGCCCGGAAGATATATTCCGCCAGTATGTTCGTCCAATTGGTATCGGTGCTATTGCTATGGCAGGTATCATCGGCATAATAAAATCATCAGGTGTAATCGGAACGGCATTCAAACTTGCAGTTGCCGGACTACTTGGTAAAAATGTCGGTGGCGAAACTGAGGAAATCCGCACTCAACAAGACCTTAAAATGACATTTGTGATTATTTTCTCACTTCTGACAATTATTGGTGTATTTGTATTTTTGATGACCGGTGTCGAAATTAATCTGTCACAGGCATTGATTGCACTTGCCACGCTTGTTATTATTTCATTCCTCTTTACTACAGTAGCAGCTAATGCAATCGCTATTGTGGGTACAAACCCCGTATCAGGTATGACACTGATGACACTCATTATTTCATCAATCGTCCTTGTACAAGCCGGTCTTCAGGGACCAACAGGTATGGTCAGTGCCCTCATAATTGGCGGTATTGTTTGTACTGCACTATCAATGGCAGGTGGCTTTATCACTGATTTGAAAGTAGGTTACTGGCTTGGTTCATCACCTCGCAAACAGGAATCATGGAAATTCCTTGGAACACTTGTTTCAGCCGGTACAGTAGGTGTGGTGATTTACATTCTAAGTCAGGCGTATGGTTTTGTAAAATCAGAGCAATTCCCTGACCCGCTTGTAGCACCGCAGGCAAACGCTATGGCAGCAGTAATTGAGCCGCTTATGCTTCCCGGAGCAGAAATCGTATGGATGCTCTTTGTAGTTGGTGCAATTATTGCACTTCTTGTCAACTGGCTTGGCATTTCCCCGCTTGCTTTTGCATTGGGTATGTTCATTCCTCTTGACTTAAATACTCCGCTCATCGTTGGTGGATTGATTTCCCATTATATCGGTAAAAGCTCACAGGATGCAAAACTTGCTAATGCCCGCAAACAGCGTGGTACGCTCATTGCTTCCGGATTTATCGCCGGTGCGGCACTCTTTGGTGTATTCGGCGCCCTGCTAATGTTTATTAATAATATGGGCTGGGCAAGCATCAATCTCAATCTCAATATTTGGGAAGAAGGTGCTGTCGGCTCTGAAATTCTCGCATTATTTGCATTCCTCGGACTTCTCGCCTACTTCATCTGGGATTCTCTCAGAGCAAAAGTCGAAGATTAGTCTGATTTTCTCTCATGCTCCACCTCGAAAGGGGTGGAGCGTGGGGAAGTTTAAATTTGAGGTAAATATGAAAACAATTCTTTACATATCAACAATTATTCTATTCTCCATCAGTTCTCTTTCACATGAGAACAGATTGAATCCAATCAATGAACCGGATGTCCATGGCGGATACCGGAAATGTACAGTTTTGAATATATTTTATGATAATAGTGAATTACCGCATAGTAATAAAATGTCTGAAATAATTTATTACAATGAAAATGGAAAAATTACTGAACATATAGAATTTACATTATATAATAATAGATTTTTAATAGCCAATCATATCTATCATGATAGCTGTATTATAAAATATGAAAAATCAATTGATGATGATGGTAAAATTTTTCGTTCAAACTTTTATGAGTATTGTAAAAATGGTGAATTGTTATCGAATATATCATTAGACTCTACATCAACATTTGAATATTTATTAATGATCGATTTTGAAGAGGCAGGATATTTGAAAAGAGAGTTGTCTTTTGATAATCAAAACTTGATTTTTTTAACCCACATTACCAAGTTAAATGCAAATGGGAAAAAAATATTAGAACAAATTTATGATAAAAGCAATAATTTGAAAAGCCAATATGCAATGAAATATGATAGTACAGGCAATATGATTGAATATCGAGATGGAATTGACAGTAATGATGTAAGTAAGTCTGTTTGCAAATATGATAAAAATGGTAACATTCTTGAAGAAATTTCATTTAATTCCGACAATGATACTTCCTACCATACGATTTATGTGCATAACTTAACTGAAAATTATATTGATATTGTTGACATTAATGGTGATAGAATGCGAAATAAATCAAGAATGTATAGGGATGATAGGGAAAATATAACCAAATGGATATTTTACAACGAAAATGATGAGATTGAAAGAATTAATTATCATTATTATGATTCCGAATATAGACATATTGGTCATACAATCATGGAAAATGATAAGATATATTACAAATTAACTCGAGAATTTGATAAATATGGTAATATATTGAAGCGAACTTACTATGATAATGATGACAAAATCAAAGATGAAACTTTATATATTTATGAATTTTGAATTTATTTTTCTTTGAAATATTGTCAAAAAATATTTGTTTTTTGATTTAGTTTAATTGCTTAGTGTTGATTATGCAAAAAAATCACTCTTAGCATGTAACGATATTGCAAGAAAAACCTGACTTTCCGATATGAATCTTAATGAAATTAATGCAGAAATCAGTACTGTGAGAAATGCAAAAAATTATGATTGCTTGAATAATTGTTCTTTGATAGTATTTTGATAAAAAAGTAATTAGATATAATTAAAATTACTTTTCAAGTTGCTGTTCGATTTGTTCATCAATGGTTACTTCGTCAAGTGTTTCAACACCTTCGAATATATGTACAAAAGAAGTAAGTGCCTGATTAAATCCAAATATAATAATTATATGGTGAACTTTAACATCAAAACCCATTAATTCTTCAGTCGTAACTTCAAAAAATTCGATTAATCCTGTTATAAGCATAGCAATACCCATAAAAAACCTGAATCTTGGGCTTTCCATGTATTTTGCGATTTTTTTGAATGTTTTTTTCATATCCTGAATAAAATTCGGGGCTACAAAGATTAAATATAATTTGCAGCCCCTTAAATTAATTATACAAAACTAACTTCTTCAGTAAATTCATCTTTTTCTAATGCATCCTTAGGCTGGCCACTGGCACCTTTTAACAATATTTTTTCTGAAATATCAATTTTTTGTCGAACAAAAATAAGAGCCCTGGCACCTTCAGGGGAAAGGTATGTCAGATTATTCATATCAATTGTCAACTGATGATTCTGTCCGAGCTGCGACAAATAACTTCTTAATTGATTAACAGCATTTTTGTCAAGTTCACCTGATAAAGTCAATAATGCATTATCACCTTCAAAGCTTAAACTGCAATCAAAATGTTCAAGTCCGGATGTTGGTGAGATTTCAACTTTCACACGAACTTGTTCACTAAAACCGGATAAATTAACCGAAAGCTCTTCAGCATTAAAATCATTGTAAACTTCATCATTTACTAATACTTTAGTTAATTTAACAGAGCCAAATGGCAGCAAGTCAGGAGCTACACGTAAAACTCCATTTGATAAATCTTTAGGATTTGGCTTAAAGTAAAAAGTCATGGGCTGTTTGGTGATGAGAAGATTAGTATAAACTGCAGCAAGGTAACATAATTCAAATGAGTGATACCCACTCATGGAATGAGAACCTTTTTCACGCTCAGTTCCAAGCAAATATGGAAGACCATTAGCCAAAACATTGAAATATATTGCGCCCGAGTCATGGTCTAAAAACCACGCATTATAGAAACTTGAAGACTCGCGGGCATATTTCAGATAGTCATTATTTCCATAAGTACCATGCATAATAAGGTATGCTAAAATTCCCTGTTCTTGTTGCCACCAAGCTTTTCTGTCGTGCCATGCAAATCTGTGGAAACTATGATTTCCGGATAAAGTTCTGTCAACTACATCATACCAACCACCTCTCTGCTTATCCATTCCATGTTCGGGCATCAGTTGTGCAATTCTGTGCGCAAATTCACTATAACTGTCTTTTTTGATTAAGTTATATACTCTGGTAAGGTTCCATGCGATTTTCAAATTATGACCAACAACTGCACGATTTTGCTGCCATCCCCAGGATTGGTCTTTACTCCAGTCTTCATGGAATTTTTCCTGGACAAATGGAGAATTATCGTAATCACCAAAATGTTCAGTAATCATATCAGCTGTATATTCAAGCATTTTTTTGAAATCTTCTTCGCCTGTAGCTAAAAATAAATTGATTAAGTATGCAGGTGTATGGTCACCGACTGAATTCCAGTTTTTTCGGCTCTTATCTCTTGTCAAAGATTCGGCACGCGGGTCAAAAGTAACAGGGTCAATATGTGAAAAATAGCCACCTTTCTCTTTATCAATAAAAAATTTATTGAAAAGATTTACAGTTTTTCTGGCATCATCATAAATTCTTTTATCACCGGTGATTCTATAAGTCTGTATAGGACCGGCAAGCGCATATATTTGCTCATAAGCTGGTATTGCATCATAATCATCGCCAAATTCGGAAGCCAGTATTTTCTTGACTTTATTTCCAACTCTATCAATGGCATGATACCAAAAAACAATATCTTCAGTTGAGTCAACAGCTCTGAAATGTTCCCTTAGATAGATTGTTCCTTTTTCTGCAGCTTCAAGGAATTTATCATTTCCTGTAAGCATATACGCAGAAGCAAACCCATAGACAAGTCTGGATATTGTATCGGTTTCCTGTCTCGAACTACCTGTTTTTGTACCTTCAAGAGTGAGCTCTGTTCTATAATTCGTAAAATCAATTTCATCACTGCCAAACTGAGCATTGATATAGAAATTACCAAGCTGCTCTACTTGCTTAATCCACCACTCAGGAGTTTCGAAGCGATATTCTTTTTCAGATCTTCCTACAAAAACAATATGCTTTGCTTCAAAAGGAGCATTATCCTCTGGGAAAAAAGTTCCGTAAGCAAAAAGAAATCTGCCCGGTTCAAGCATATCACGCATATTGTCGGTAGCATTGATGAACGGCTCTCCAAGATTTCTAACAAGCTCTGCAAAAGTTGTATCTGTCAGAGCGACGTTATATTCTCTTTTGTCGGATGTTTCCAAAACAAAAATTCCGCTCGAAAAATCAAATGATTTTACATAGCCGGAAATCAGATCTGAGAATGTAAAATTCATATTTTGCATAATGATTACCTATTTTGATATTAAAATAATTACTGTATATGGATTTACTTTATATTTTTTTGAATCCTGATTGATTTTAATTCCGGCAGGAACGATATCGTCAGGTGATTTTTTTGAGGTATCAACAAACCTGAACCAGGTCAAACCATTAAGAAAAGGTATTTCAAATTCTAATTCCTCGTAGTGCATATTAACCATTACATGAATATTGGGTTTATTTGTGGTAAATGAGGCTATAGTAAAAGCAAGAGCTTTTCCTTGAGGGTCATTCCAACCGGGTTTGTTTAGCTCTACACCGTGCCATTCAATATCCTTCAAGCCGAATGAATTAATTTGTCCTGAGAAGAAGTCCTCACTCATCAATGCAGGATTAGATTTTCTGAATTCAATCATATATTTCCAAAATCTGAATAAATCAGAATTTATTTCTGTCTGATTCCAGTCAAACCAAGCTGTTTCGTTATTTTGGCAATATACATTATTATTGCCGTTCTGAGATTTTCCGACTTCATCACCTGAAAGTAACATCGGAACACCTTTTGAAAGCATCAATAATGCCGCGAAATTTTTGATTCTTTGTTTTCTAAAAGCTTCTAAATTCAAATCATCAGAGCCGCCTTCAAGACCGGAATTCCAACTCATATTGTCGTCAACACCATCATTATTATTTTCACCATTCGCTTCATTGTGCTTGCAATTGTAAGACACAAGGTCACGCATTGTAAAACCATCATGGCAATTGATGAAATTAATACTGTTTGTGGGTTTATGACGAGTATGCTGATAAAGGTCAGCACTGCCGGCTATTCTGGTTGCAACCTGACTTATGATTCCTGAATCACCTTTCAGATATTTCCTCAAAGTATCACGGTACTTACCATTCCATTCGCTCCATCTGTATCCGGGGAAAGAGCCAATTTGATAAAGACCGGCTGCATCCCAAGCTTCAGCAATTAGTTTGGTATTATCGAAAGTTTCATCAAGTTCAAGATTCCAAATTAAAGGAGGATGCTCGAGAGGCTTACCGTCTTCTCCACGAGATAAAATAGAGCCTTCGTCGAATCTGAATCCATCAACATGCATTTCTTCCACCCAAAACCTTAAGCAATCAAAAATGAATTTCTCAATTGCAGGATGATTTGCTTTAACAGTATTTCCGCAGCCCGAATAATCAAAATAGTATTCATTATTGCCAGGTACGAGAAAATAATATACTGAATTGTCAATTCCTTTGAAATTAAAGTAAGGTCCCTGATGATTGCCCTCATCAGTATGATTGAATACAACGTCAAGAATCACTTCAATACCGGCTTTGTGCAAAGCTTTGACCATATCCCTGAATTCGTTGATATGATTGCCTGTTTCAGGATTTATACAATATGATGCGTGTGGTGCAAAAAATGATATTGTGCTGTATCCCCAATAGTTATAAAGCGGTTTTCCATCAGGTGTTCTTCCGATTTCGGTTTTATCATCAAACGCAAAAACCGGAAGCAGCTCAACCGCTGTCACTCCAAGCTCTTTTAAGTATGGTATTTTTTCGATTACAGCTTTGAAAGTTCCCGGATTATCTACTTTTGAATTAGGATTCCTTGTAAATCCACCAACATGCATCTCATAGATGATAGAATCCTTTAGCGGAGTGTTTATAGGTGTGTCACCCTCCCAGTCATAACCTCTTAAATCAATGATTACGCTTCTTAATGCTTTGGAAGTATTATCATGATTCTGAGTTGCTGCTCCTCTGTCAAAAACACTATCGGTCATTCCTTTGCAATATGGGTCAAGCAAAACTTTATTAGGGTTGAATCTGTGCCCTTTATAAGGTTCATTAGGTCCATAGACTCTTAGATTATAATGTGTACCGGGCTTTAGTCCTTCTACATAAACATGCCAGAAGTGAAAAGTTCTGTTATTCTTTGGGTCAAATCTAATTGTCTGAATTGGAATTAAGTCATCATGTTCATCAAAAATAAGCAATTCTACTCCTTCTGCGTTCTCTGAATATAACGAGAAATTTGTGCCCTTGTCGTCAGGAGTTGCACCTAAAGGATGTTGATTACCATTTGATATTTTATATTTGCCAGCCATTATAACCTTATTTACTATTTAATATTTCAATAATCCTTTTTGCAAAGAGGTGTGCATGTCCACCAGAACGTCCTGTTACAAGGTCGCTATCAACAACTACATCTTCATTTACATACACAGCACCGTAAGCTTTTGCATCTCCAATCAAATTATTATGGCATACTAATTTACGACCTTTTACAAGTTCAGTTGCAGGTGCTGTAAGCCACAATCCATGGCAAATTATACCTTTCAAAATGTTTTTATTTGAGAAGGCTCGTATGAGAAACTCAGTTGCAGGAGGTATTTTATCTACATCTTCTGTATACCTGAGTCTGTCTGAAACCATACCTGATGGAACTATAACTGCGGCATACTCTGCCAATTGCTCATCACTCATATCCTCGAAGGACTTGAAACAATCCATAGGTACTTTGTATTCGTGTCCATAAAATGTCAGCTTCTCTTGTCCCCATAATCTTGAAAGAAAGTCTATCTCAATTCCTTCTTCCGGGAATCTGTATTTATAATAAAATATTTCATTTTCATAATAATCGCTTTCAATTAAGATTGCGATTTTCATTCCTGCTGTACTCATAAAATGCTTACTCCTTTTGTATTATTAATTTCTAATGCAGCAATGACTTTACCGGCATTTTTCTTGAATATATCATCATTCATGGCGCTTAAAGCAAGCTTGTGCGGTGATTTTCCGGTATGGTCATCGATGTCAATATCAGCCCCTTTTTTAATCATCCAGCTTATTTGCTCCAGGTGTTTATCAAGTGCATCGCCCGATGAAGTAAGTGCTCTGTGGACGCTGTCCTGAAGTGCTGTCTGTCCGTTTACGGCGGGTTTGCAGTTCATCGCAAACTTAAAGGCAAGTGGTTTCATAAATCCATAAATCAGTTGCAATATATTGAAATGATTAAGAACAGATGCCCGTATAACAGCATCTACTCTCATTGGATGTAATTCTTCAATATCTGCATCAGCACCGGATTCGAGCAAATATTTGCTTATTTCGTATCTTGCAGTTGCAACTTCCTTACTTGAATCAACTCCAGTGATAGCAGTAATAATTGGGGTTTCAGATAAAATTCCGCCGAGTTGGTTTATATCGAACTCAGGATTTGATATTATTTTTTGTAAATCCTCAATTAAATTATTCTTATCAAATTCGATGTTATCTAAATCATAATCTTGCGAGTTTATTTTTTTGAAAAAGTTGCTTATTTTCTCAACAAACTCATCTGTCAATGTATTCTTTGAGTAAAAAGTTGAATCAAATTTTCTGACATCTTGTAGCAAGTTCGTAAGATACTGATTACGGCTTTCTGTAGTACTGATATCGTGTTGCAAAGCAATGGCTTTGAGCTCACTGTTGCCCCATAATTCAGCCATTGATGAAATATTGTAACCACGAACATTTGATGCACTTGTCAGCTTGAGCTGAATTTCTCCTAAAGCACTTTCGTCTTGTGTACTGAAAATATCGCTTAGATTCTCAAAAATATATCTGATTGAATTGATATGCTTTTCCGAACCAAAGAATACAAGCTGAAGCAGTAAAGTATGTCCGTTGATTCTTGATATTTCAAATAAATTTTCTGGTTTGTGCTTGAGCAAAGCCATAATAGTATTCAAATCTCCGCTCTGACCTGCAAAATAAAATGATGAAGCATCAGCTGATTCTAACTTATAACCAATATCTGCAGCTGGTGAGTCATCATCATTTAATAAATATTCAACAATTTCTGAATTGCCTCTTACAGAAGCTCTTTGTAAAAGTGACCAGCCCGTAAGATTCAGACTGTTTTTCGGGAAGCCACGTTTAATTTGCTTTGACAGGGTATCTATGTCACCGTCTTCAGCAGCTTTAAATATTGGATTAATTATCCAGTTTAGTATTGACAAATTTTGATATAGAAAGTTCGCCGATAAATTTTTACCATCATCGGAAATTAAATAATCTATATTGTCCAAAATCCAGTTCATGAGTTCAATTTTATAAGCTGTTTCTGACACAAGGTCAAGCAATCTCATAACACAATAGCTTACCCAAAGATTAGGATTTATACCATCTTCAGAAAAGCCACCCGATAAGGTCTGGGATTTTAGCACTAAGGCTATTATTTCATCAATCTTATCTGGTTTAATTCCTGCTCTGAGCAATGCACTTGCTGAAATTGCATTATTCAGAACCGAATCACCAAAAATACCGGAATCGTTTAATTGAGAGTTGAAAAAATCTATGGAGTTTTGAGGAATATAATTCAATTTGCATTCGTCAACAACACCGATTGTCATAAAATGTTCCTCACGAATAGTTGCATTATCAGACATATACTTAATGCAATCATCTGCAATATTATTAAAAACAATTTTTGCTCCCAGATTCTTAATTCCAAGAAGACAGCCGGCAGTAGTAAATACATTATCCTGATTGCTTGCCGGATTCTTGAAGGCATGCGTTTCCGGATTATAATGTTTTAGAAGATATTCAAAAGTTGTGTCAGGATTACTTGGTGAAATTTCAAATAATTCGAATATTTTCAGACAGCTTAATGTAGCTTGAGGGTCTTCGGTAGTATTCGGTAAATTTGAATAACCACCGCTTTCCTTCTGCAATGATCTTATAAAACTAATAATTTTGTTCTTTAATTCGCTCGTTATCATTCTTGATTTTTCTATATTATTCAAAACAAAATGAGATTTAGAATATCTGGTTAATTGTTGTTTCTATATATAACTTGTCTGTAGGAGAGAAGCCGAAAATTTTGACAATTAATATAATTAAATGATACAAAAACTTCGACTTCACTCATTCAGACAAAAAATCAGTTTACTACTTCCAACCGTATTTTTTGATGCCTTCTGACAGACATTTTACAAATACTTCACCGCAAAGGTCAGATGATGCAACAGAGCGGCTCGTGAGGAATGGATAATCCAGAATCACAGATGTTCTTCTTCCGACATTGCCATGGAACTGACCTTCAGGACCAACTGTATCCCTTAGTATGTATTCCAGAGAAAATGGTGGTGCACCGAAATTCAAATAATCTCCGTTTGCCATTAATGACCAGCCTTCAGTGTAGTCATATTCCATAGTGTGACCTGTGCAATGCTTACCGCGAAGAATACTTTGACGTGTGTCAAGTTCGCGTGCAAAAGCAAGGCAGGTTACAGTATAGCACTCAGCACCGATTAATTTGTCGGCATAATAAAAACCGAGAATCAAATCGTGAAGACGCTGATTATTGACCATATCAACAATTGGTCCGCTGCCACCGACTAAAAGTAAACCGTCGTACTCGCTGATTTTTTCCCAAGCCTGTGACCTTGCTCCGTAGTATTTTTCTAAGCTGCCGACATAATTATCAGCACTTAAATATGGACGAACAGGAAACCAATCTTTAAGAGAAAGTCTTCCTGCAAAGAATTCTTCCCAATTGATGTTTTTTCCTCTCTCAGCAAGCTCAGGGCTTGTAACACAGCGACCCAGAGGAGGATCTTTATATGTGTCGTCAAGACTTGCTCCGTCAGGGAAGGGAAGTGCACCCGTCGGTGTGATTATATCATAAGTGTAACCGGCTTTGTTGAAATGGTCTATAGGTAGAAGTAATTCTTCAATCCAGAAGCCATGTTCAGATACCGCTATCAAAATCTTTTTCATTTGTTTTCTCCGAAATTTATTAATTACTCAGAATCAGTTTCACCGAAAAGTCTTGGCAAATATATGTCAATTATTGCAGATCCTTGGCGATTTGGATATTTTGATAAAAGTGCATTTTTGAGCTCTTCTTTTGATGAGCCGCCTGTAAAAAGTTCTTTTGCATAGCTCAAATATTCATAATTCTCTTTGATTTCATCTTTTCCGCATGGTTGCCCGTGGCCGGCAAGGAATAATTCATAGTCCGAATTGTAAATATCCTTAAGGGCATTTATCCAGTTATCAAAATCTGAAGTCAAATATATATGAGAGCCGCTATAAATTAAATCCTGCAAAATATATACTTTTGCATCGGGCAGTTTTACTGATAAATGGAATTCGGTTTCTGTATGCAAATGCTTTACAAATTCAAATTTAATGCCATCAATAATTTCCTCACCGGTTTCGACAACATTCTGAGGAATAGCAAGCTGCTTTGGTACAAAATCACCGAAAACTGCCTCTCTGTCAACACGTATTGCTTCGCCGTTGTTTTTTAAAAATTCTATTGTTTCCGGAAGTGCGTAACCGGGGATATCGCCAAATGCAGCTCCAAGACCAAAAAAGTGGTCGGGATGGTCATGCGATAAATAAATTCTTGATATCGGCTTGCCAAGGCTATCGGCATAAGCTCTGAACTGCATTGCATAAGGCACTACAAACTGACCGTCAATTATTATCAAACTGCTTTGAGTTTCGATTATATGTGTTGCATCTGCTAAAAAATACTCCGGTGAAATGAATGTATGAATCTTTAAATGTTCATTTTCGAATGATACTTTGATTTCTGGAGCAGGTAGTTGGTTTTCCATTTGATTATTTCCTTTATGCTAATACTTCTACTAATTTGTCGCCGAATGCCACTGCGGATTCAACTGAAAGACCTGTTACAAATGGAGCATCCCATACAACACTTGGTTTTTCTCTGCTTGTTGTAGGGTCTGAGTGTACTTTGCCGTTTGGTCCGACTGCATCTTCGACCATATATTGAAGTGGAAATACAAAACCGCTTGTTTTCATTTTTATATCAGGATTGTCTTCTGTTGCACGGACTACATCATAGCCTAAATCACCTACAAAATCCCAAGCGTGGGGATGAGCCGTTACTTGTTTGCCATAGATAACACTTTTCATATTGTTATCAGGGTCGCGGGTAAATGATAATGCCGCAACTGCATAGCACAACGCACCTATAATTTTGCCAGATTTGTACGCTTGAAGGACTAAATTATGAACCATCATATTGCCTGCCACATCAAGTGCTGAGCCGGCTCCGCCGACTATTACCAATGCATCATATTCATCCATATCTGCATCTGACATTTTTACAGGATTGTCCCATTCGCCGGTATCCAGAATTTCATTAACACGTGCCAAAAGCTCGGGGGGATTCATCTTGATTTTCTGCATTGGGTCCACAAATTCAGGATCCATACTGATTTTTCCCGGCAATGGTGTTTTACCAAGGAATGTGGTCAATGTAAGCTCATGACCGGCTTTCTTTAATGCATCCCAAGGAGCTTGAAGCTCTTCTGCCCAAACACCATAGTTCGATGCAACTACTAAAATTTTCTTGCCCATTTATAAATCCTCATTTATTATTAAAATTAATTATTCTTGTCCGCTGAGTTGTCTTATTGCTGTCCCCCAATCTTCGAGATGGCGGAGCTCTACGATTTTTCCGTTGGATATCTTGTGTATGTCAATTGTCATTATACTGAATTTGCGTCCGCTGTGTGGCACCATAAAGTCTGTGTTCGGTGTACCGGAAAGTTCACTCCTTACTGCGACTTGGTCGCCTGATACGAAAAAGTCAAGTATTTCAACGTTTATATCAGGTACTATCTCGAAAAGTCCGGCGATATAAGGGCGTGTATCGGATTTTGTCCTGTATTTGTCGTTGGTATAGTATGATTTCCAATCATCATCCAATACTCCGAAGCCCAAATCCCAATCTCTTCTGTCTGAACAGAACAGATTATAGAATGGTGTTATGATTTCGAAGGCTTGTTCTTTAGTTAGCATATTTGACATTTGTTTTTTTCCTTTAGTTAATTAAATATATATTTAGACTATCACCAATATAATTATTGTAACGTTTTAATAAAAAAAATCGGATTCATATAAAATTAATATTCGCTTAACCTAATACCTGCTGTTTCTTCATTATTTAACTTTCTCTATATTTATTGCAAAATATTGACTTATTTTGTTATTTTTAAAAGTGTTTACAATATTGGCACGGTATTTACTACTATACATTTATTACTTGCAATTTTAAAAATGTGCTATATAAATGGTTTTTTCTCTGAATTATGCATCGAATTTAAGTGCAGGCTTAAAATTCAGTAATTTTACTTAAATTCTTATTGATTCATATATCATATTTTTGTACTGTGATAAAAGTAAATTTGTTAAATATATTTTAAATATGAAAATGTTACTAAATAATTTTATTCTATATTTTGGAGATGTTATGAAAAGTTTTACGAAACTAGGCAGAACTTTACTTGTACTTTCAGTACTTGCTCTGCTTCCTTTTAGCGATGCTATGTCGCAGAATTTTATTATGGAAACCGGAGGAGCGACTTATAACGCTACCTGCGGCGGTGTTATCAAAATGAAAGCTACTTCCGGTCAGTTTGTTAACAATGGCGGTAACACTCTTGGTATTACTGCACCTGCTAACGCTATTGAAGGTATTGTAGAATGGGCAGCTACTTCAGCTACACAAACTGCTCAAGGCCTTTATTACGAAAAAATGATGCTTTCCGGTGCTGCAAATAAAACTATTGCTGATGGTGTTTATATTGTTGGTGAAGCGTGTGACCCTGCTGATTTATTGACCGGATATGGTGATTTCGCTACTTATCCGTTCTTTATCACTGTTGGTCAGCTTGCTACTGTCAATGACTTCCAGGGTACATTTAACTATATTGGTGATGGTCAAACTACATTCCCAGTTACCGGCGATGACTCTTACAACAATCTTGCTCTTGATGGCACCAACCATACTATTCCTGTTGGAACAACTACAGTTGATGGTACAATTACTTTGCCAACCGGTCCTTTAGCAGTTGACGGTACACTTAACTCAGGTGCAACATCTACTTTGGACGGAGTAGTAAATGTTAATAGTGGTGGTAACTTCCAAATTGGAACAGGTGACATTACATTCGACGGTAATGTGTTTGTCAACAATGGTGGTATTCTTAATGGTGGTGTCGGTGATATCATCATTGGTGCTTCTTCAACACTGGCTTTAGCAGGAAATACTTCAATTGTTGACCTTGATGCCGGCGAAGAATTATTCATCACAGGTAACTTTACAAATGGTGGTGACGGTACAAACATTGATTTCGAATGTACTTCAGTTGTAACTTATAATGGTACTGCTGCTAATCAGTTGATTTTACCGACAATTACTTCAAATCCTTATGGTATTTTGAATTTATCTGATGGTAGCAAACGTGGTGGTACTGCCGGATATGGTAATAATATTGAAATTTGCGGTAACTTTTCACTTGCTGATGGTAACTTAGATATGTTAACTAACAGCGGCTATGTAAATATGTTAAACGAAACAAGCCTTGCTAATTATACCGGTTTAGTAGAAGTAGAAGGTGCTTTCAGACGTCAGTTTACTACTGCTGCAGTCGGTCCTTATACATTTAATAACAGCGGAACACTTTTGACTTTTGCAGGAGATGCCGGTTTTGGTCCTGATGCTGCTGGATATTATCAGCTAAATATTGATGGTGGAACTAATCCAATTAATTACATTGCAAATACTGATATCAACAGAAGAATTATTCCTTCTTATGGTGGTGGTATTGGTAGTATTGAATATGTTCTTCAAGTTGCTTACCTTGAAGCAGAAGTTCCCGGAACTTTTGCAGCCGGCTTGACAGAAGGCGATCTGAAATTCTTCGAAGCTGATGGTGCTGCTACTACTGATGTAGAAAAAGTTGCCGGTACTGGTTATACAAGAACAAATGCTTCTGGTGGTAACTTCGGTTTATTATCTTTAGCCGGTATCATTGATGGTACAAATTCTGTTGACGAAATTATCGAAAGAGAATTTACTTCAGGGCATGACCTTGTATTACGTGCAAACAACACTATGTACTCTATCTTAGATGGTCGTTGGTCTAATCCAAATGTATGGGATGAAGGCAGAATTCCTGATGAAGATGATAACATTGAAGTTCGTAATCTTATTTATGTAGGTATTGACGGTCCATTTGCCGGTACTACAGGTGGTGCGGATAATACTCCAACATTAAACACAAGAGCTGAATTTGATGATTATGGTTCAAATCCTGCTGCAAATACTATTAGAATAGGTAATTTTGCTAATGCTTCACTTATCATTGGTAATGAAGATAACACTGCTGCTTACATACACAAAACAAAAGCTACAGGTACTGCATTTACTAACGTAAATACAAATACTACAGTTGTTGGTGACCTTTTCACAAGAGCTAAAAATTTGGTTGTTAAAACTAATGTTAATGGTCTTTGGTTAACAAGTTTTGGCGCTAACCCTGCAGTTCTTGGTACAGCACAAATTCAAAACGAAGGTGCTATTAATAACCAAGGTATCATCGAAATCGGTGAATAATCATTTGGTTTAATTTTAAAAGGGGCATACTCATAAACGTATGCCCCATTTTTTAGAAAAAATTATTTTTTAACACTTAGGAATAAATAAAAATACTTAAAGCAATATGATAAAAAATTTAATACATATAATTTTAATCATTTTTATTATACTTCCAGTTACATTATTGGGGCAATATACCCTTGATAATACCGGTGGTAAGATAAACAATATGGGTACTATCAAGGTTAAGAATGGTCAGACAAAAGCCCTTCCTGATACAATTGGTGGCAGAGTTGAGTTTTTGCAGAAAAGCATTTCTTCTCAGCAGATGATACCAAATATAGTTTATAACCAGTTGGTAATAGCAAATGATGCACTGAAATTAATTTCAGATGAAAGAAAAGACGGCGATGCTGTTCGCTCGATGGTTGTAAGAGATTCACTTATAATAGAAAATCAGGCAAACTTTACTTCCCGCTGGATAGGACTTAAATCAGAAGAAGTACACGCTAAATCCTCAGTAACCAACACAGCAAGATATACCAATGGTAAAGACCTTGTTCTTTCAGGTGAAGAAAAAGCTCAGGATTTGCTTGGAAATGGCTCATATACACGCATCAGGGTAGAGAATAAATTTGGTGCAGATGTTCGCGGCGGTGGATTCACAATCGAGGAGCAGCTCACTCTTAAAGAAGGCGAACTACGCAACAATACAGATAATAATTTCACAATTCTTGATTCAAGTTTAATTGTACGTCACGTAGGCGGCAGCATAGCACACGAGCCCATACTTGAAAACCGGATATCTGTTCATTATTTGGGCGATGGCAGCCTTACAACCGGTGCCGAAATACCTCAGAGCGAAACTGCTCTTAAGAATATGCGTGTGAATGTCAGTCAGTCGCTATCTTTAGACCGCAATGTATATGTAGTAGATTCTCTTGAAGTCGGCGCCTATATCTCGGCAGTAAATGACACATTGATACTTCAGGGCGAGATAAACCCTGATTTTACAGGTGGACCATCTGCTGAAATAGACGGAAACTTCAGAAGAAATACATTGCTGACAGCTGATACAATCCTGCTGAATAATCCATACACATGGGCATATTTCCCGACAGAAATCAGCAAAGGCGGAGCAACTTCCCTTGTCAGCACAATACGTCCTTTGACATTTCATGAGCTACCTGCCGGCGATGAAAAAGTACGCCGTTCCTATGTTTTGTGGGGCTTAGATCCTCAAGGAAGACAAATTGAAGACGGCATAGCTATGAATTTTGGTTTTGGCTTCCGCCATCTTCCAAATCAAACACAGGACGAAAGCAATGATTTAGTACCTGCTGAAGTAATACTCCAGAGATGGATAAACGAGCAATGGCTTGACATAGAGCCAAAATCAACAGAACCTCAAGTTGATTTCGGAACAGGTTGGGCAAGCGGTATGATAGAAGAACTTAATAATTTTGGTGTATTTGCATTGGGTATGCCCGGAAGCACCAAATATTTTTATACATTTCGGGCATCATTATACCTCGAAGGACCTTATAGAATAGGTAGCCGTGGATTTATGACTCACGATTTATGGGACAGAGATTTAATTGCACAGGCAGATTTAACCGCATATCCAACAAATCTTGACTTAGCTCTAACTCCGGATTTTCTTACACAAATTCCAGACTCGGTGGTTGACATAGTAGTATTAGAGTTTCGTAAAGAACGTAATGCGGCACCGACATTCATAAAAACCGGCTACCTTCGTTATGATGGTGTATTTGTTGACCGATTCGGAAGTCCTGAAATTCGGATAGATTCACTTGATGGCATCGCACCGCAAGGCGGCAGATTCCATGTAGCGGTTCGGCATAGAAACCACTCTGCAGTAATAACAGAAGAGCCTGTTGAAATCAACAATACTACCCGCGAGCTTGTTTATAACCTTAGCGACCCGAGTATAGTCGAAGGTGGGGCAGCAGCATTAAGATTAGTATATGTTGATTACGATGGTAACAAAATATTTGCTCTCAAGGGCGGCTTCCTTGCTGATGACGCTCAGGGCTTGTCAGGGCAAATGAACTTTTTGAATAACTACACACGTGATTTTGAACACCGCAGTGCATTCCTTGGATTTACCCGCGAGGGATATTTGAATTCAGACTTCAATCTGAGCGGTATAATAAATACAAAAGATTTTAACATAAGCTGGAATAATCGCGGCTTAAAATAAAATCAAACCGGAATTAGATTTTTTAATCTTATTTTAGAAAAATGCTGAAAAACACATACATAAAATTATATTTATTTATATTAATTTCGATATTGGCTACAAATGTATCATTTAGCCAGGATGTCCGGGATACTCTTGCATTTATAAAAGTTTATGATTCCAAACTTTTGGACAAACAAACGCTTGAATTTGACTTGTATATTGAGCGTAATTCAGAAAAGTGGATAAAATTTGTCAATGGAACTTTTACTCTGTCATTTGATGATACCCTTGATTTTAAAATCTCACCTGAAAATATCAGAATAAACCAAACAAGAACAGAACTGCGACAGGATGTAGCACCGGGGAATAATCTACCTACAAATGGCTACAGAACTGATTTCCAAATTTATGATGACAGAGTAACGATAACAATTCTTGGACCTGAAAATTTTGACAATTGTGAAACTGTAGAATTGGACAAACCTGTATTGCTCGGTACTTATGTAGTTTCTACAACAGAGCCAAAGTTGCCTGATTACAGAATGAGATGGAAAGAGCCTTATGATTATTATCAGGCATGTGCATTTAAGATAGAAGAGGATTCATTATTTAATCAAAATACTCTTTTATACGGTGGTGATGATAATATATCAATGGAAGACGAAACATCTATAACCTATGTATTTGTTAATGATACAATTCGCCGTCAATTTATACTTGATTATTTCAGAGCAGAGTATTTAGGACAGCTAAATTCACAATATTACTGGCAGACTGTTCAGGAATATGATATTTTGGGCTACAGTGTTTACAGAGGCGTCCGTACTCCATTTTTGGGAACAGATGAAGATATCACATTTGATCGCTTAATTGGTACCTGGAGACCTGGCGACAAATTCAATCCTGAATTCATAGTTGATTCTAATAATCCTAAACCTCAAAGATATGCTATGTACCCTGATGATTTAGAATTCAGGGGTGGAGATTACTGTTATGCACTTTACGGGTCGTTTTTACGTCCTGACGGAAATGTAGTAGATTCACTTCTTGCTACTGACTGTCTGACAGTGCCGAGGTCTGTAATATCTTTTGCTGAGGCAAGTCCTGAAGTATTCAGCTATGAGACTACTATAACATATACAGTAGATGATGATGTTTACTTGTCTGTTTATGTAGCTGATTTGTTAGGCAAAAGGACGCAACCCTTGATAACTGAACACGGTATAATGAATCGAGTAGAAGTACGCAAAGGTACCTATTCCTTTATTTTCCGAGCACCCGAATTGTCATCGCAGGGATTCTACAATATAAGATTCACCGCACTTCCTATAAATGATATTAGTGTTGAGGAATCAAGAGCAGATGTGAAACTGCAATTAATAAAATAAAATAGATTGTAATTTGAAATATTTTTTTACATTAATATTATGTATTTTTTTTCCACTCAGCATCCTTTCACAGGATGTTGCTATTTTGTATCCAACCAATGATACCCAAATATTCCCCGGTCAGGAAATTGAAATAATCTGGAACAACCCTGAAAACGAAATCGTAGATTTATTCTATCGTTTCGATAATGAAGACTGGACTTTAATAGAAGAAAATTTATCTCAAAACAGTTACAAATGGACAATTCCAAATAATAATGCCGGACAGATATCATTTCGTGTCAGTTATTCTGTTATGCCTGTTCCACAACTTTACTGGCATGCCGCCGGCTCGCATGAGGATTATGTATATTCAGGTGCATTTACTCCTTCTGGAAATTACTTCTTAACAGCCTCAATTGACAATATGGTCAGACTTTGGGATGTGAATGATAAAAATCTTGCCAATCAGGTTGATGTTTCGAGAATCGGTTCACTTCAATATGCTGTACCTTATGACGATAATCTTGTTTTTGGAGCTGTAAGCAATTATTTGGTTCAAATAGATTTCTCAGGTGGTATAATTATTAATAATGTGATTGATGTAGGAACTGAAATCAGGTCTGTTGACTGCACTCCTGCTTATGGTGGTTTGGTGGCGGCAACTTCAAAAGACGGATTTGTATATTTATTCGATTTGAATTTGAATTATGTCAAGAAATTTCAATCAAATTCTGCAGAAAATTTGTATTCTGTAAGGTTTAGCCGTGACGGCAGCAGGCTATGTCTTACAGAATATAACGGAATGATTGACTGCTATATGGTGGAATCTGAGGACCTGATATTTTCTAAAAATGCTCACGGTGAAGGTACAATCAATGCTGTAATTTGGTCTGTTGATATTTCTCCTGACAATAGTAAGATAGCATCCTGCGGTACTGACACAAAGGTGAAATTATGGGATTATGTTTCGGACAATCCATTGGCTACCTTTGAAAGTCACACACGTCATGTACGCTCTTTAAGGATATCACCCATAGATGATTTAATGGTATCAGGTAGCTTAGACGGCACTCTAAGATTCTATAACACTCAAAATTTATACGAATATTCCAAAATTAAAATTGATTACGGCGCTGATATTCTTACGGTTGATTTTTCACATGACGGCAATTTTGTATCAGCTGCAGGCAGAGCAAATGATTTCAAAATATGGAGGGTTTACCGTCCAGCAACTTATCAAAGTCAGGTAGATTCAAAAATCTTCAGAGAGTTTTCAATTTATATACCGGATATTCAGGTATCTCTAAATGAAGAATTTAAAATTCCTGTGCTTACTGATAATGACTTCAAAGAGGGCGACCTGCCGGAAAGTAGTTTCAATCTTGAAATATTAGTCGAGATGCCAATATTGATTGTTGACATTCTTGATTACCATACAAATGTTTCCGGTAGAGAATTTGATACACTTAGTTTGAATGTGGTGTTTGATTTATCACAGGATACATTAGCTTTGCTGGATGCTTTCTCGCTTTTAGGACCGTATTATTCAGGTTATATGCGAATTCTTGAAATTAAATCCGAGAATGGTTTTGTAATTAATACCGAAGATGGTTTGCTTACAATTATCGAAGAATGTCCATCAGCTTTCAGCAGACATATTCAGGTCGGCGAAATTTTGCCCGGTATTACAATGTATCCAAATCCGGCTAATTCTGTAGCCAATATCCTTGCAGATATCGTTGAAGATGGTGATTATACAATCACAATTACTGACATCAATGGTGCAATCAGAAAAGAGATTAAAAATTATTTTAAATATGGCTCTCACACTATAACACTGGAAACTAAGGACATAGTGAACGGCACGTATTTTGTTAATTTAATCGGCAAAAATATTTTTCAATCTATTCCTTTTATAGTCGAACATTGATACGTATTCAAAATATTATATGTTAAGAAAATACTATTATATACTACTTTTTATTATTTGTTCACCGGCGGTTTTTTCACAAGCACCACTTGGCGAGCTACAGTATTTCAATATGCTTTCCGGTGGCGATACCCTCCGTGTTCAGAGGCAATACGGCACTTGGTGGTATGGCCTTCAGGGCGGAATGGTGTTAAATCATTATTTTGGTAATCTGAATGTCGGAACTATAAACCAGCCAAATAATCCTTTTAATCCCCTTCATACTTATGAAACAGCCTCAGGTGGTGGCTTCTTTTTTGGTGGAGTTCTTGAATGGAAACCTCCCGGAGAATATTGGTCTGGTATGCTGACACTTAATTTTTTTGATAGGAGAGCTATAACTGCCTCAATTGTACCCTACAGAGACAGTTCATTCGATGTAAACTCAACTTATAACCAAATTACAATATCTCCATCGGTAAAGTATCACTTGCCGGTAGAAGGGCTTCATGCAAATATCGGCATGATTTTCGAGCTTATGCTTAATCACGAAGGAGCAAAAAATCTAAAATATGTTAATACCGGCAAGGTCCAGCACGAGTATTTGGCTGAATTTACAAAGCCATTCGGCGGCTTAGGAGTGACACTTGGTTTTGGATATGATTTTTATGTGGGTGATTATAAGGATAAAGCAAGATTTTTACTTACTCCATTTGCTGATTTTAACATAAGAAGTTCAATAGTAAATGATAATGACTCGTATTTTTATTCTACTTTTGCAAGGTTTGGTTTTCAAATTAAATACGGCAATGACATTGTACAGTTAGATACTTTATGGTGGGACCCTACTTACGACCCACCGCCATATTATATAGCCTCCACAAGAAATGACGAAGGAGTACTTTACGTTTCAACAATGGATGATTTTGAGTTCCCGACAGCAAGATTGGATTATATTGAGGTATCTCAAGTCTCTGCTGAGATTGCAGAGGTTATTCCCGATAAAATTGATACAGCTAAATCAGTAGCTGCCGAACTTCCTAAACCAAAACCTGAGCCACAAAAATCAACACAACAAGATCAAATTGCAAAGAAGAGAGAAATTGTAATCAGAAAAGGTGTAACCGAAACTTTTACTTATCCAACTTCACCTTCTATACAAACAACAGGCGAAATAAAAAGTTATCTTGACAAAGTAGCAGAGTATTTAGCTGCTAATCCTACAGCACGTGTAATTATCATCGGACACTCTGATACAAGGGGTAATTTGGAGCAGAATGCTACCAGGGCTATGGAGAGAGCAAAGAATGTTGAGAAATACTTGTTAAGTGTAGGCGTTCCTCAAGGTAGTATTATAGCGAGCTGGAAAGGTTCTCTTTTCAGTGTTGCACCTAATGACACCGAAGAAGGAAGAAGACAGAACAGACGTGTCGAAATTTTAATTGAATAAATTAGAAAATTATGGGAGAATTTTATGTCAGAAAATAAAAGTGTATGCATTATTGAGGATAATTTTCCAATAAGAAAGTTATTCTCTTCTGTACTCAAAAAAAATAACTACAACGTTCAAGATTTTGATAATGCCCGTGACGGTATAAATTGGCTAAGATCTAACAAACCTGATGTCATATTACTTGATATTCTACTTCCGGAAATCAACGGTTGGGATGCTTTGAAAATTATTCGGCAAATTGATGGATTTGAATCGTTACCGGTAATTGCAGTTTCCGGTTTTACATCAGAAAGTGACAAAGCGAGATATATTCAAGCCGGATTTAACGGCTTTATGTCTAAGCCCGTGAATGTTTCGACATTTGCTGAAGAAGTCAATGCTTTTATAAACAATTAATATTAGATCAATGGATAATAAAAATCAAAATTCTTATGAGTTAATTCTAAAACAAACATCTGCTAAAAAGAGAAGCATTTATTCTTTTAAGCAAACTTATCCTGCTTACATAATCTTGGTGATATTCATTGTTGCAAGTTTTTTGATAAGATATTTTGCTAAGGATAATATTGAAACAGGATTATCAAATGAATTCAATAAAGCTACAAATTCGGTTATGAATAGAGTATCTGCACATTATTATAAGCAGATTGAAGTTCTTAACTCTATGAATGGACTTTATGATTTGCTTGTGGAAGTTGTTAAAGATTATTTTGAGTTATATGCTACAATACCAACAAGAAGCTATGCTTCAATCTTGAGTGTGGCATATATTCCCGAGGTCAAACACGAAGATATGGATTTATTCATAATTAATGCCAAAGGTTTGGGCTACTTTGATTATGAATTAAAAACTGATGGAATTAAGAAAAAATATTATCCCTTTGTGAATATTGTACCCGAATTTACTAATATTCACAGACTTGGGTATGATATCAGTGGTGAAGAATTAGCAATTGAAACAATTAACAAAGCTCGTGACCTGAACAAAATGTCAGCTACCGAAGTTTATACCTTAAGAGGTGAGGATACTTCGGGACTTTATATATTTTATCCTGTATATGTCAAAGGAACTGAAAGAGAAACCCTTGAAGAAAGAAGAGAAAATTTTCAAGGGGTAATCAGTCTCGAAATCAACTTTGATTTGTTCGTCAAAGAAGCACTTTCGGGTGAAGGAATGGGACAGAAAGTTACTGTTCCGAGTGACAGCTCAATAATTTTTGAAATAATCGGCTTTGACGGAAATAATAAAGAGTACTCAGTATTTAAATCAGATAATTATGATATTATCGGTTCTTATGAGCCAATTTTATCAAGTGACCATACTTTGAATATCGCTGACCAGGAATTTTTAGTAAGATTCTATTCAATACCGAATTATGGCGGAAAAATGCAGAGTTATCTGCCCGATATATCATTTATAACTGCTTTGATACTTAGCTTGGCATTTTTCGGATTTGTATTTACTCAGCTTACTAATAAAGCTAAAGCGTTGGATATTGCCGAGAAAATGACAAGGTCACAGCGCCGAATAGTTGATACATCAAATGATATTATTGCTGTTATGGACAGTAGCTTGAATTGGAAAACTATGAATCCTGCAGCATTACCGATTTTAGCCAAAACACCTGAAGAAATTATCGGTAGTAATTTTGCGGAATTTCTTGAAAATTCTGATGATGCTGAACAAATTAAGAATATGTATTCCAACAGTAAAAATGACCATACAGATAGAATTGACTTGAGGATGAAGAAGCCTGACGGTAGTTTAGTATGGATTAGCTGGAGTTTCACCTTCTCAGTTGTCGATGGTTTAATATACTCTATTGGTAGAGACGTTACAATTGAAAAATTAGAAGAAGAAAATGCAAGATTCAGAACTAAGCAAATCGAAACTGCAAATATTCTGTCTAAAGAGGCAAGTTTCTCCAAGTCTTATTTCATGAAAGAAATGAGCCACCAACTAAGAAACTCTCTGACAGGTATTGAAGGTTCGCTTCAAATGCTTAAACATAAACTTTACGAAACAGAAGACGAACTTGATATGTATGTTGACCTTGCAACCACAAGTAGTGAAGAACTCTTAACTTATGTTACAGATATTGAAGATGCATCAAAATCCAGCGATATTGACGTCGGTGAATTTGCAATTTCAGAAATTAGCTTAGGAAGGTCATTAGAATCTGCTGTAAATAAATTCAGAAATGATTTAAGCGGTGGAGCTCAAAAAGCTGAATTCCACTTACCTGATGGAATCAATGAAATTAGTGTATTTGCTGATGATATGCAGTTGGTATCAATTCTTAATGAATCTATGACACTGCTTTCTTATGGAATTAATTATGCTGAGTTTAACATGAATGTGGAATACAATTCTTATGAAGGAGTTGTAGAACTTCAAATTCTGGGCTCTCCAAATCCGATTATTATGGAAATGTCGCAAATTTTCAATAATAATATAAATACTATCATTGATGCATTAAAATATGACAAAGATGATTTGCTGATTTCAATGACAAGATTAGCTTCAACTATGAGGCTTCTGAGAGGCAATTTCAAGATTGATACATTGGGCGATAAAGATGGCAATTTGGTTACTTTTATGTTCAAAGCTGCAAAAAAGAACATTTAAATTGTATGTTTAGATGATATAAAAAAAACGGGCTGATATTCAATGTCAGCTCGTTTTTTATTTAAGTAAAATTTAAAATATATTTATTGCTTATTGATAAGTTCCATAGCTTGCTGGATTGTTTTCTTGACATGTTCAGCTGAATTATCAAACATACCTTTTTCTTCACTATTGAGGTTTAGTTCTATAATTTGTTCGATACCATCTTTACCGAGTTTAATCGGAACACCAACACAAACATCAGAAATACCATATTCGCCATCAAGAAGAACTGTACATGGAAGTACACGTTTTTGGTCTTTAACGATAGCTTCAGCCATTTCGACAGCAGCAGTTCCGGGAGCATAATAAGCTGAGCCTGTCTGGAGATAATTGACGATTTCAATACCGCCGTTCTTAGCTCTGTTCACAATCTCATCAAGCCTTTCTTTTGGAATTAAATCAGTAACAGGGATACCGGCAATTGTTGTAAACCTTGGAAGAGGAACCATAGTATCACCGTGACCGCCTAAAAGCTGTGCCTGAATATCTTTCATTGAATATCCAGTTTCCATTGAAATGAAAGAGCGGTAACGAGCTGTATCTAAAATGCCTGCCATACCGATTACTTTATGCTTTGGAAGGCCCGTTACTTTAAGTGTAACATAAGTCATAACATCCAAAGGATTTGAAACTACAATAAAATACGCATTAGGAGAGTATTTGACAGCCTGTGTAGCGCATGAGGAAACGATTGCGGCATTCTTTACAAGTAAGTCGTCGCGGGTCATACCGGGCTTTCTGGCAAGTCCTGCTGTAATAATTACGATATCAGAGCCGGCTGTTTCTTCATAATTTGAAGTGCCGTGGATTCTTGAATCTGATTGCAAAATCGGCATTGATTCGTACATATCAAGTGCCTTGCCTTTGGCTATGCCTTCTAAGATATCAACCAAATAGATATCATTTGCTAACTCTTTGTTGGCTAAAATTTGGGCTGTGGTTGCGCCTACATTTCCGGCGCCGATAACTGTAATCTTCATTTTTACTCCGATATTTAGAAAGAATTAAAAAATATAATAACGAATGATTTTCATTTTAATTTATTTACATATTTGAATTTTTAATTTTGTTCAAATATTTGAACAAAATTTTGATAAATTGAACTGAATAAGTGTGACTATCGTCATAACATAATTATATTAAAATTGCCATGAATTAAATATATGCAACTTAAGTTTTATAATTTTCTGATTATTCTTTGTATTCTTTTGATTAATTTAAGCCTGACTGTTTCAGCAAAGGAGATAAGAGTCGGGAAAGTCATACTTGACAAAAAGAAAGTATTTGAAAAAAATGATAAAGACTGGTTTTTTGCGGCTCCTTTGCTTAATGCATTACACGCCACAACAAAAGATTTTATCATTATGGATGAAGTTCTTTTTCGGTCAGGTGATTTTATTGATGAAGATTATTTCCTTGAAACAGAAAGAAATTTACGTAAAACAAATCTCTTTACTTACGCATATATTGAACTCGACAGTGTCGGTGACAATACATACGACACATATATTGTTACGAAAGACCGATGGTCATTTTATCCGTCTTTGTTATTTGGCACTGGTGGTGGTGTGACTAATTATGGTGGCAGGTTGCAGGAATTTAACCTTTTGGGAACAGGTACTGCTGTAACAGCTGAGGCTCTTTACAGAGGTGAAAATAATATCGGATGGCAGGGAATTGGTATTATTGAAAAGCAAAGACTTTTCCGGACTGAGCTTACACTTTTTGCAAGCTTACTTTCAAATGAATACCGTACTAATCAATATATTGAACTTTATAAGCCATTCAGAACTTTAGATACTGAATATTCATATGGCTTTACAGGACTTAATTCATTTGGTGAGGACTTCATATTTCAAGGAAGAGATAGTTTTATACTTGCACCCTTCGAAGAGCAGGTCGGCAGGTTTTATTTCAGTAAGTCATGGAGAAAGCAGGATAGAATTTTCGCGACAGGAATGATTGAGTATCATCAAGTTGACAGACCTATGGAAAATACACGTCAGGTATTTGATAATTCAGGTAAATTTCTTTTAATGTTTTCATCTGTATCTCAGGATTTTTATATTTCTGAAAAAGTCAATTATTATCATGTCGAGGATATGGTCGTAGGTGGTTATGGATCAGCTACTCTTGGAAAAATATTTTCAATCGGAAGCAGGGGAGAGGACCGCTATTATGTTGGTGCTCAGGGTGAAGTTTCCTATTATAACGGCAGGTCATATCTCTATGGAATGATGACCGGCGCCAGTGCATTCAGTCAAAGTGTGGCAACATATACCTATCAGGAATTTCTTGGACTTGGATTTACTAAAATTGCCGATGGGCTGGTGCTTGCTGCTCGCTTTAGACAACAGACGGCTTGGAATTGGCGGGCTTTCAGACAACTTGTTCTTGATAATGATTTTGGACTCAGAGGTTATGATGCGAATATTTTTTCAGGAGAAAACAGAATCATATCCAATGTCGAGCTTAGATATTTCCCGGATTTGCCTGTCTGGATTGTTAATCTGTCAGGTGTTGCTTTTTGGGATATTGGGGCAGTATGGAATCAGGATAATGAAATTTGGGAAACGCCATTTTACAATGCAGCAGGTCTTGGTTTAAGAATTCACTTCAATAAATCAAGCTCACCAAGTCATACCATGCGAATAGATTTTGCTTATAATTTTCACGATGGAAAATTTGGTGGTATTATTCTATCTACAAAACAACTTTTCTCAGCATTCGGAAATCATGATTATAAGCTTCCACAGATTTTCGGGAGTGGGATAGATTTGGAATAATCACTTAGACCAAATTAATTTGAAATTGATTATTTGTCCGGTTGACGAAATAACTTTTCCAAGATACATTCCCGGTGGAATTTTGGTTAAGTCTAAGTGAAGTAGATTTGTTCCGGCTTTAAGAGATTTGAAACTTATTTCATTAACATCTTTCCCTAAGAAATTTAAAATTTTTACACTAACGTCAGAGTGCTCTTTTAAATTAAATTTTAACGAAACAGCTCCCGCCGACGGATTTGGGAATATCTCTATCTCTCCTTTAATAGGCTCATTCTCGGGCAAATTAACAGGTGTATTCTTACATTGACTTTGTCTGAAATCCATAACTATTGCAGATTTTGGATGTGGGTCATAGACTAATATATCTTTTTTGCTAAGTTGAGTTTTTTTGTCTCTGATAAAGCCGTATTTTGCCAAATCTTCTCTGACAACCACAACTGTATATTTACCTTGTGGTACTGGTCCTATGTTGACTGACAAATCAAAATTACATTCACAACGACACTTCTGTAAAGTTGTATCGGTGAGAGTTATTGTTATCAAACTGCTTGAATAGTTGATATGGAAGTCGGAATCAAATCCTGAGCAGCAGTTTGCTGTAATATTTTTTATGCTAACTGAAAGTAGATTGTCATCAACATCACATTCGATTTTTTCCTGTGCATTAATAACAGAAAATCGAAATATCAGTAATATAAAAATTAGGAGTAATCTTTTCATCATACAAATGTTGATTTAATCTATAACTAAATTAGTTCTACTTTTAAAATAATTTCTAAAAATATATGTTTCACTATTAATATAACGTAAAAATAAATAAAAAGTTTATGGATATATCAAATACACCGTCTGCAATTGTGATTTTTATTGCTACAATAAGTATTAGCTTATACACTTTGTATAAAAATCACAGATTGTTACATGCATGGATACTGAGTCCTCGCAGGGTTTATTATGACAAACAATATCATTTAGTTCTAACCAGCGGTTTTTTACATGCTGACTTGATGCATCTTCTTTTTAATATGTTCACTTTCTTCTTTTTTGGATTCAAACTTGAAGCAGCTATTGGAACACCAAACTTTTTGATAATATATTTTGGAAGTATGATATTAAGTGTGATAAGTACAATTCTAAAAAAGAAGGACGATTATAATTATGGAAGTCTTGGAGCAAGTGGAGCAATATCCGGAGTTGTATTTGCCTCAATTTTAATTGCCCCAAATTCTAAATTGATGATTATGCCACTTCCAATACCAATTCCGGCGTACATCTTTGGAGTTTTGTATTTGTTGTGGAGTTATTTTGCTGCAAAAAAATCGCTTGATATGATTAACCATGAAGCTCATTTTTGGGGCGCTCTTGCGGGTGTTATCTTTATGATCATTCTTATTCCCGGTATTCTTTCTCATTTTTGGTACAATATATTTTAAATAAAATAAATAAATTATGGAAAACAAATTTACAAAGTATGATTTAAATTCTATGAATTCAAATCTTTTATATTTCGGAACCCAGATAGAACATGCATGCCAGCTTGGTTCAAATATTGCCAAAGATTTATTCTCTGAAGATCCTGATGAATTTATGATTTTGGGAATGGGTGGTTCTGCTATTGGTGCTGATTTGTTAAAGAGCGTCATCAAGCAGGCAACAGGAGAAAGTATAAGAATTAATATAAACAGAAACTATGATGTTCCGACATACATTAATAACAATACACTCGTTATAGCAAGCTCATACTCAGGCGATACTGAGGAAACTTTGTCTGCATTCGAAAAAGCAATTGATAAAACAGACAAACTATTTGCAATCACTTCAGGTGGTAAACTTGAAAAAATTTGCAGGGAAAAAGATATTCCCTTCCTCAAAATTCCACCCGGATTTCAGCCAAGAGCCGCTCTTGCATATTCATTTTTCGGACTACTTTATTTATTTATAAATAATAATCTCGTAAATGATGAGTTTAATTATGAAATGCGACTTTCAATTGCTGAATTATCCAATAATATTAAGAAAATAACGGAAAGATATTCATCTCATGAAAATTCAAATCCTGCATTCAGGCTTGCTAATAATCTTTTTGGACAGATTCCTGTTGTTTATTCCTCTGCTGGTTTGCTTGATTCGGTAAATATGAGATGGAGAGGTCAGTTCAATGAAAATGCCAAGTCACTTTGCTTTGGAAATGTTTTACCGGAAATGAATCATAACGAAATTAGTGGTTGGGTATTGCCTCAAGATATGATTTCAAGATTCAGGATAATTCTGCTTCGTGATAAATCGGTAAATTCCAGAATTAAAGTCAGACTCGAAGCGATTAAAGAAATTTTTACAAGTATGGGACTTGAAGTTGATGAGTTTTATGGGATAGGAGAGCACTTCTTAAGCCGGTTATTTGATTTAATACATTTAGGAGATTGGGCTTCTTACTATCTTGCTGTTCTTAATAAGCAAGACCCGATGGCAATTCCATTAATAATGAAACTTAAAGAAATTCTTGCAAAGACAAGGACTGAATAGGTGTTGAAAAATATTTAAAAATATAATTATTTTCATTCGTTATTGAATTATAATATTTTTTACAAACAATTTTTGATTATTGATGAATAAATACATATTATTATTATTGGTAATTTTTATTACCATTTCGTGTGCTGATAAAGTTGAACAAAAGCAACCCGAAGTAGATCCGATGAGCGAACTTCCGGCAGGTCATCCACCAATGTCAGGAATGGACGCACTATCTGAATTGTCTGATGATGCACCTGATTTTGACCCTGAAGACCCAATATTGAAATTGTCAAATATTCAGCTAAAAACTCCAGAAGGATGGCTCAGAGAAAAGCCGAGTTCATCAATGCGTATTGTTCAATACAGTTTAAAAAATAATTCTGAACATAAGGTGGTTGGATTCTTTTTTGGTCAGCAGGATATGGTAAAAGAAAATATTGACAGATGGAAAAACGAATTTGCTGAATTGCAGGATTCTAAAGAAGAAGAACTTGTCGGCGGAAACGTAACTATGATTACTTTGCAGGGAGTATATGGAGTCAAGCATTTCCCTATGTCTGAAGAGACCACACCAACACCTGACTATATGGTTTTAGCTGCAATTGTCAAGTCTGAAGATGGTCCCTATTACTTTAAAGTTTTTGCTCCTGCGAGCGTTCTTAAAAAAGAAATTGATAATTTTAAGAAATTTTTAAATTCTTATATTGTTATTTCATAAAATTTTATTACTTTTGTATATGCTATCGGAGCAGGCACAATCTATCCCTCCAACCCCATTATTCCCTTGCAGTGCCTGCTCTTCTTTTTTTGGGGTATTTTAAAACGAAACTGCAATTATTTTTCCACAATTCAGAATAATGTAATTTATTCAATATTAAAACTCCCGATAAATCGTTTATAGTAATGATTTATGGAGTTCTGCAGTATTTATGCTATCATGGAAAACATATAGAAATTCAATTATTCTGATTATATTTATACTCGGATTTGATACTGTTTTATCAAAAGATGAGATTGATAACCAAATAGAGAAGATTAATGAAGTAATAAAAGCTGCAAGTGGTAGTCATGTTGATAATGTCGAATCAAAAAAACTTGTAGATGCAGCTATCAGGGGTCTTTTAAAAGAATTAGACCCTTATTCGTATTATTTCACCAATGAAGAACTTGAAGATATTGCAAACAATCGCTCAGGCTCATTTTACGGTGTTGGTTTTAGCTCTATTTGGATAAATGATACTCTTCAAATTGTTAATATTGCCCCAAATTCACCGGCAGAAATCGCCGGCTTAAGAATTGGCGATAAAATTCTCAGGATAAACGATAATAAAATTATTGCTATGGACAAATTCAAAGTAGAGAAAATGTTCAAAGGTGATAAAAATACCCCCTTAGTTTTTGATATTATTAAAGCCGGAACAAATGAAATAAAGAATTTCAGATTGAGAAAAGTTCGCTTGCCTCTAAATAGTGTTGATGCTTCATATATGATTGATGGAACTTCAATCGGTTACATTGCTGTTAATCGTTTTATGAATTCAACATACTACGAAGTACTTGATTCACTAAGTATGCTTTCTGAACGTGGTATGGAGAGCCTGATTATTGATTTCAGGGGCAATCCGGGTGGCTTGATTGACCAGACTTATATGTTTGCTGACGAGTTTATTTCCGACGGGGATGATATTATTATTACTAAAGGTAAAGACCCACAGTTTAATATCAGATACAGGTCTTCTCCATCAGGGAGGTTCGAAAAATTACCGGTCGTTATTCTGATTGACAGCAGTACTATTTCTGCTCCTGAAATTTTTGCGGGTGCGATTCAGGATTTAGACCGTGGTATTATAGTCGGCAAGACTTCTTATGGGAAAGGGGTAGTTCAGAATCCAATCAAACTATCGGATGGTTCGGAATTATGGCTCACTGTGGCTAAATATTTTACCCCTTCAGGTAGAAGTATCCACAAAGATACTACTAAATATGGAAAAGCTCAATCAAGGTTTGAAGACCGACTTATTCTCAAAGACGGTATGATTTTTTCTCATAGCGTCGAGGTCGAACCGGATTATATCCATGGAGATTCTGTACCGGTATTTACCAGTAAAAAAGGAAGACCGATTTATGGCGGTGGTGGGATTACACCTGATTTTTATGTAGAGGAGAGTTCATTCTCGGAGTTCACTCAATCATTGATTAATAAAAATATTTTGGTTAAAATAGCTTTAGATATCTTTATTTCTCAGGGAGATTCATTGATTGAAAAGTTTTATGATGATTACCAAGGTTTCCAAAATGATTTTATTATTAATGACGATATCAAGGATAAAATCAGGCATTTAGCTGAAATCAATAAAATTGACTGGGAAAATGATAAATATATTATTGATGATGAATTAATCAAAGTTTCGATTAAATCAATTATTGCTGGAATGGTTTGGTCTAATAACGAAAAATACAGAATTCTTAATTCTGCTTCAAATCAATTCAACAAAGCAGTTGAAGTAATGCCGGTTGCGGAAAAAATTCTTGACTTCCGCTCAGAATAGTTTTTTCAAAATTTCAAAATACTTCAAAAAAATAAAAATCTACTTATAAAATTAAGTAATTCAAATTATCCTTTGTCAAATCAAAAAAAATTTCTACTTTAAAAGAATTGCATTTTGTATTTTTGAATTGACTTTTGTTTATATGATAAATTTGGATATTTTATGGTTAATGAAATAAAATCGATTACAATTATAAATGGAAAAAATAAATTTCCAATCCTTTGGTTTTCAGTATTTGTCATTGTAATACTTTTCTTTACATTTTATACCCAAAATCCAATTCAAAACTCTTGGCAACAACCTCTCAATGATTTTCAAACAGCACTAAATATAAAAGATTCCAGAGTTAAGCCAACTAAATTAAAAGAAGCAGGTTCACGACTTGCTGCTATTCAGTCAAAGTTAAACATTCATCCCGTAATTAATTTAAATGTTGGTTATTATTATTTTGCAATGGGTGAAATGGATTCCGTGATTAATTCTCAGATTAATGTAATCAATAACACTCCAAAAGACGACAAAGAAAAAATAGCGTCCAATGCGACTGATTTGCTAATAAATGCTACTGCTAATAAATCTAAACAACTGATTGCAAAAGGCGATTCTGCTGAAGCATTTAAACTATTAATCAAAGCTGCCTCTTATTCAGGTGATAATAACCATCTGAACCGAAATATTGCCGGTTTTTACCTGAGTCAAGGAAAAATTAGTCCTGCCATTTTTCATTACTCTATGGCATTGAAATCAAATAATAGAGATGTTGAATCTATGATTGGACTTGCAAAAGCTTATTATTATATCGGGCAGACTGATTCAGCAAGTAATTACACAAAGAAAGCACTTGAGCTGAATTCAACTGATACTGAAGCAGTTATGATGAATAGCATTATTGGGGAAAAGACGAAATGAATGAGTTTCCAAAATCAATAGTAAAAGAAGAATATATTTTTGCATTGCTTGCACTACTTTTTGGAGTACTATTTTTATTCCTGACTCCTCCTTTCAGTAGTGATAATGAATATGAATATTTCGTTGTAACTTACGCAGAATCCGAATTTTCAGAAGTGTTAGACTCTGATGTTAACAACAAGGGCTTTTTCATACCGCAATCTATCAAGTACATTTATGATCATATCGCCACTGCCAAATCATCAAATAACGGCAAAGTTCCTAATGAAATTATAGATGATTTTGCAAAACTCAAGCTACATCCTGATAATAAAGTTTTTTACAACTATTCAGGAAAGGATATCCGTCTACTTAACCATTTACCGGCAGTATTTGGTATTTGGATTGGGAAGATAATTAATCCAAACCCAATATATCTTGTTTGGCTTTCCCGAATATCTCAACTGTTAGTTTATATTATTATAATTTTTTTTGCTATAAAAATTACTCCTTTATTTAAAAAATCTTTTTTACTGATTTCGCTTTTTCCTGCTGTAGTTTTTAATTCAGTGGTTGTGAATACATACATTTTGGGAATTTCTTTAGCGATATTATTTATAAGTATAATTTTCAAAATTACTTTTGATAAAGAGAATTCATCAGTATTCTGGCTTGTTGCTTTATTAATTATTGCTCTGATACTTAGATTTTCAAGTGATATTTATATCATTTTGCTACTAATTCCGGTTGTTATTCCAACAGTAAAATTAAATCATTTTAAAGTAAAAATTGTTATGATTGCCGCAGTTCTACTTGTGATATTCTTGCCGATGTTGATTTCAGGCGATTTTCTCCTAAAAGATTTTCTCATACTAAAGAGTTTTCAAAATGGTTTTATTATTGATGGTGATTTAAACCTTGCTTATCATTCAGGTGATTTGTTTAATAGTTTTAAATTGGTAATTCAGAATATCGTAAATCAGGGCGGAATTTGGATGAAGAGTGCAGTAGCAGGAATTTTGGATTCAAATTTGGGCTTGCCTGAAATTTTGGTTTTTGTTACCCTTATTATTGTATTTGCTTCTGCTTTGTTTGACAGAAAAATACAAATTCAAATTTCTGTGAAATTCAAATTAACTTCAGTTGTAGTATTTTTAACTTCGATATTATTCATTACAACTTATTTTCTGATTTTCGCATCACCTGTAGGCAGTAATCGGGTTGAAAATATGATAAGTGTACTTTTCGTTCCTCTATTGCTAATTATGTTAACACTACTAAATAATGATAATTATCAAAATGATATTTTTGATAAATATGGAAGTATTATTATTGGAGTTTGGGCTTTAATTTTACTTGTTTATTTTGCGCAAAATATTGCAACAACTCTGTAAAAAATTTTGATTTGTATTTTTCAGAATTAATTTGCTCTGACAAATGTTGATTTCAGAAAAGTTGTAAAGGATAAATTATCAGATGCAACATCTACTTTAGAAGTATGATTTACCGGTTTCGGTTCGACTGTATTTACTTTTGGAATATCTTCAATCCCCAAATCGGTAAGATTACGAATACCGGATTCAGAAACACCCAGCAGTAATTTTTTGTTACCGGCTTGAACAACATAAAGCTGATTCTTAGGATTAAGCTGCATTTTGGAAATAATTTTCATATCAAGAATTTGGTCTTTTTGATTTTTGCCATTTACAAATTTCCTGACAATAAACAATAGTACTCCAAGTGCTACCACCACAAGCGAAAGAGTCGCAAACGCATTTAAAATATTACCATCCATGGTATTTTTCTGTCCTTAATTATTTTCTTATGGTTCTTAATCTGTCAGCAGGATCTATTAAAGTTGTAATTCTGATACCAAAATGTTTGTCAATCACAACTACTTCACCTTCAGCAACTTTTTTCCCGTTTATAAGTACATCAACAGGTTCGCTGACTAATTTATCAAATTCAATTACAGAGCCTCTGCCAAGTCTTAGAATATCCCTGATGAGCATATTCGTTCTTCCAAGCTCAATCGAAACAGGCAACTGCAGATCATAAAGCAGCTCAAGCTTAGGGTCGAGAGGAGAGAAAAGCTTGGATTCGTCCTCAGAATCAATGCTTGGAAATTCGCCACCAATAAGCTCATCGTCTGCGGTAATACTTTCGGGCATATTCTCATCAATATCACCACCGCTGATCAAAGCATCAATCTCGTCTTGAGTCATAGTCATTTTAGAATTCCTTTTCTTTGAATGTTAAATCTTCATCAACTAAATCTTCTTCTTTTAATGGTCTTGTAACTTTAACAGCCTTTTTCCCCGATAAAGTACCGGGTCTTGCTGCTAATTTCCTTTTACCGGCTATCAAAAGTTCAATTTCATTATTAATTTTATTGTTCAATTTGATTACATCGCCTTTTTTTAGTTCCATTACTTCAGATACTGTAAGAGATGTTTTTCCAAGCTCAGCAACTATTGGCAAATAAGTAACAGACATTTGCTGTTGAATTATTTGGAGGTTATCCTGAAGGCGTTTTTTGGATTGCTTAACAGCTGTAGTAGTAAGTTGTTGCCGGTTTAATTTTGCAAGCACTTCTTCAAGTGCAAATGTCGGAAAGCAAAGATTCATCATGAAATTATTTGCACTGTTACCGATTTTTACATCCAGTGATACAACAATTACAATTTCAGATGCTGGTGCTATCTGAACAAAATCTGCTTCGACTTCAAGACGTGAATACTTGAAGTTAAGGTCTGCAATAGCTTTCCATGCGTTTCTGAGGTCTGAAAGTCCATGCTCGATGATTCCGCGTATTACGGCTTGTTCTATTGGAGTAATTGTTCTTGGCTTAGGCATCGTATCCCCTTTACCCCCCAAGAGCAAATCTACCAAAGTAAGTGCAAGTTCCGGACTAATCTCAAGAATACCGCTACCGTCTGTTCCTAAGATATCAAATACATAGATGCAGCTCGGATTTGATATTGATAAAATAAATTCCGAGTAAAAAAGCTGGTCAACTGATGTTACATTAAAAGATACAAGTGTCTGAAGCTTTGATACTAAATAGTAGCCGAACACTTCCGAGAAATTTTCATGAATTGATTGAAGAGTTCGTACCTGATTCTTGGATATTCGGTTTGGTCGTCTGAAATCATAATTGATTACATCAGTACGCCTTGTCGAAATCCTTCCGGATACAACATCCTCAACATCAACCCGCCCGCTGTTCATTTCTGAAAGCAGGTTGTCAATTTCGGTTTGAGACAGTATATCAGCCATGATCTTTAATAATTATTGAACAATAAATTCAACTAAAATTACATCTCTTAATTTATAACCTTCCATCTTGAAAGAAGGCATTAACTTTTCTTTAAATATCGTCATTAGCGAATCACGTGGAATCTGGAGTGAGTACATATCCATATCACCAATCTGTGAATTAACCTGATGCTTAATCAGTGCGTTTAGACGTTGACTTTTTGCTGCAGGGTCTACTTTAGCAGCTTCATCATCCTTTTTGTCGGATTTTTCAGGTGCATAAAATATACCTAAATTGACCACAACAAATTGAGAACTCGCTGCAGGATTTGTCGTAATTCTTCCTGTCTCCATATAGTCAAACTTGTCAAGTGATTCGACTGCATCCTCTTTCTTATCTTCGACTTTTTCTACTTCACCGCCTGTACTACTGATAATCGTGTCTTTCATATTATTCATCATAATTGAAATCACGAATATTATCGCCACAAATAAAAGTATAACACTTCCGGCAATAATAGCAATCAGGACAGGTAGAGATAATCCTTTTTTCTTTCCGCTTTCATTCTCGTTTTTTTGTTCTTCATCCGCCATAATTTTTCCTATTTAAAATGCACAACAACTTTAGTGCATAATAACGTTTTACTCAAAAAATCGTGCCAATAAAATTAATATTGATCTTTATGATTCATAACTTTAATAATATCGGCACTTACTGCAATTTCTTTACTTTAAATACTAATTTACAACTTAGAATTTATTGTCATTTGGCTAAATCTGCTCAATTTGCTGTATCTTACTCAGGCTAATATTAAACATAAATATTTGCTAAGGATGCTATTATAACAATCAATTCAATGAGAAATCAATTTCATTTTCGGACTCTTCTTCCGAAATCACCAATCTTTCAATGATACCCTCAGGCAGCTCCCTTATAAATCTTGAAGGTTCGCTTAGAACAAAGCCAGATTCACGGTCGTAAATATTTGTCGGATAAGTAATATACAGAAATTTCTTGGCTCTTGTAACAGCTACATAGAAAAGCCGTCTCTCTTCTTCGACGCTATCAATATTCTGAACAGCTTTTGCTGATGGGAAACGCCCTTCAAGTGCCCATATAACAAATACTGCCTGCCATTCCAAGCCCTTTGCAGAGTGAATTGTTGAAAGGCACAACATCTCTGAATCAGTATTTTCAGGTGATAAATCTTTTACAGATTCAGATGGAGGGTCAATAGCCAAATCATTCAGGAAGTTCTGCAAACCTTTGTATCTCTCTGCAATCGTAATAAAAGTTTCAATATCTTCCCAGCGTTTCTTCCAGTCATCATGCTTGATTTTGAGCAATGGTCTGTAATATTCTGCAATTATTGCGCATTTATCAGATATAGAATATTTTTCCTTAATTAAATTTGCAAGCATTGTGAATAATTCAACAACTTTCTCCGGTTGACTTTTTATAACGCTTTCATCAATTTTGGCGATATTAATTTTGCCTGAACCAATCATTTCTATCAAACTTTGCGATTTTTTTGGACCTATTCCCTCAATGAGCATTAGAACCCTCTGCCAGCTTATTGCATCTCTAGGATTGTATAATATTCTTAGATATGCCACCATATCTTTGACATGGGCTGTTTCGATAAATTTCAAACCGCCATATTTTACATAAGGTATATTTGCTTTTTCGAGTTCAATTTCAAAATCAAATGAATGAAATCCTGACCTGAAAAGCACTGCAATTTCATTTAGCGGAATATCGCTTTCACGAAGCTCAAGAATTTGCTGAACAAGAAACATTGATTGCTCACGCTCAGTTCTGGCGCAGATTAAAGCAGGCATCTCACCATGCAGATTTTTTGAATAGAGATTTTTGTCATATTTGAATAAAGCTTCTTTAATAATATGATTTGATAAATCAAGTATTTGAGATGTGCTTCTGTAATTTTCTTCAATTTTGTAAATTTGGCAATTGGAAAATGATTCGGGAAAAAACATTATATTCTGATAAGATGCACCGCGGAATGAATAAATACTCTGGGCATCATCTCCTACTGCCATTACATTTGAATCAGGACCTGACAAATGCAACACAATTTCATGCTGAAGTTTGTTTGTATCCTGATATTCGTCAACCATGACAAACTTATACCTGTTGTTCAGTGTATGGAGTACATTCTTATGATCTCTTAATAAAGTCAGCAAATTTAGAAGCAGGTCATCATAATCCATTATATTATGATATTTTTTGTATTCATGGTATTTAGTGAGCAGAGATTGAATTTTATCGGCTTCCTCAAGAAAATATGGATAGGTATCTTCGATAATATCCTGAACTGAAGTCCTCGTATTAATGCTCATACTGTAAATTCGTTGCAAAGTCTGCTTTGTCGGAAATCTGCGTTTAGCACCTGTAATTACATAATCTGAGCGAATCATGTTTATTGCATCTTCAGAGTCAGACTGGTCCAGTATCGTAAACGAGCCTTCATAACCAATAAGCTTTGCATAATATCTCAAGACAATGACAGCAAAAGAGTGGAATGTCCCTCCGGCAACATCCTCGCATCTGCCATCAAGAAGAAGGGATGCCCGTCTGAGCATTTCAGAAGCAGACTTACGTGTGAATGTAAGAAGTAGAATTGATTCGGGAATATTACCGTCTTCAATTAATCGTGCAACTCTGTAAACAAGTGTTCTTGTCTTTCCTGTGCCTGCTCCGGCAATAACCAATGCAGCACCTGTATTGTGCATTACAGCATCATACTGGGATTTATTCAGCTCCTGCTCATAATTGATTTTGTAAGTCGGCGATTTACCTTTAACAATTTTCTCTTTTCTTAAGATTAATTTTTTCAATTTTGAGTATCAGTCATTTATTAAATATTTTAAGACTTAATAATGATTGTTTTATTTCAGTTGGAATTCCTCATAATTCTAATTTAATTACAGTCAGCATACTTCCTTTGGTCTTTGATTTCAATCCCAAAAACATTAAATATTTACACATTTTCTGCAACAAAGGGCTTAAGCCCTTTGTTGCAACTTTTGATTTAACATTCAACATTTAACTATCTCACATCTTCACAAACTTCTCAACCTTATTGCCAATACGGATGATATACACGCCTGCTGGAAGGTGAGAAACATCAATTTTTACTCCCTCTCCATTTATGGAGAGGGCTGGGGTGAGGTCAATACCAAGTGTGTTGGAAATCTGCACTTTATCAACCATAGGGTTAACCCTATGGTTGATTTCAGGGATAGAAATTGTAATATAATCATTTGTTGGATTGGGGTAAACTGAAAAATTATGATTATATTTGAATTCTTCTACACTTGTCTTGGTCATATCATATTTTGCAATGAATATATCCACATTCATAGATTCATCATAAGTGTATTCACCACCAAAAGAGATTGAATCGACAAATTCGCCTGCAATAATCAATTTGTCATTTTTATCTATGCAAAAACTACTTGGTATGTGCCATCTTGGTGCAGGAATACCATAAGCTCTTGAAATACTACTTGTTGCATCCGTTTGTATTATGTATAATCCTCTCTTGTCCAATCCTAATATTTCTTCTTTTTGGCTATTAATTTTCTTACCATCCCTAATATCTCCATATATATAACACTTATTTTTGTTGGTTTTTAAGTAAGCAAATCTCAAACCATCTCCACCGGAAATTGTTTCAGCCCACAAACATTTTCCATCCTTATCGTGCTTTGTAATAAATGATGCACCTTCCGAGCCACCGTCAAGTTCAAATCCATTATCTAACAATACTTTTCCTGCGGAAGTCCATCCCACAAAGAAATAATTTCCGTAATCATCTAAATCAAAATCAGAAATTCCCATACCGGATTTATTTACTAATTTTGTAAAATCAAATGTTCTTGCCGAAAGCATAGTTCCATTTTCATCATATTTTACCATAAGTCGTTTAGTCTCAACACTATCAGCTTGAAATGAAATATTATCATCAAGCATAATTGAGTTTGAAAATGTCATCATTACATTAAGATTATTTTCAGAATCATTTTTAATAGCTCTAATATATACTTCGTTCGTTGAATCATTTTCGGAAACTGAATTGAAGTTTTTAACATACATCAGGTTACCATTTTTACTATATTTTGCAATAAAGTAGCCCATCTTTCCATTTTTGGTATAAATGTCGTTTTCAATAAAAAGAGAATCGTGTAAATACTCACCAGATACAATAACATTGCCGTTGTTATCAACTGTTAAGTTCATAGGATAATCCTCATATTTGCTTCCCATTGATTTTACCCAAAGCAACTTTCCATCGTTATCAAACTTTGCAATAAAAATATCATCGTTACCGACGCCACTAAGCTCGACACCATTACTAAATTTCATTCCTGCTGAATTATATCTGCTACTCAAATAAAAATTATTATCATTATCAGTCGCTAAAAATAATTCAATTCTTGTTGTAGAGAAGTAAATTCTATCTACCCATTGACATTTTCCGTCAGGAGAATATTTTGCAATAAAAAATCTATCATTCCAATCATATAAGAGTTTTATTCCATTATTAAAGAATACTGTATCTGAAGAGTAAAATCCGGCAGCAAAAATATTTCCCTTTTGGTCTGTATCAATAACCGATGAACCCTCCCAATTTTTTCCACGTATTAACTCAGCCCACTCAATTTGCTGAGCATCAGATTTTGAAATTGATGCTATTATTAAGAATAAAAAGATGCAAATTCCTTTCATCATATCCTCCAAAAAATGATAAATAAGGCACATTCTGAGTACCAATATTTCTGATTTTAAATAATCTGAATTATACATAAATCATAAATGTAAATTAATCAAAATTTATTTAATATCAAAATTATTTTTTAACAGAATTTAAATAGTAAAAAATTTTAGATTTTATTTAAATATTACATCTCCTTTGTAAAGATTTTTAGATTTTATTTACATATTTTAGAAAAAAAATCACTTTTTGAAACTAAATCAAAAAATGTGATTTTTGTAAAAAATAAATTAGAATTCATAATAAATACTCCATATATTAAAAATAGTGGCACATTAATTGCACCAATTAATCTCTCAACCCACTTAATAAAAAGAACTAAATTCAAAAATGACAGAATCATAATTGTAATATAATAAAAAAATGATAATTGCAAAAAAAATATCGCTTAATTAAATAATTATTTTGCAACTCATTTTCTCAAAGAATACTATTTTAATAATAATTTATTTCAACAAAAAAAGTCGTCCTCTTATTAAAATAAGTGACGACTTTAATAATCAGAGAGTAATTAATTATGGTGTAATTCTGTAAATCATTCTTGGGAATGGAATAGTTTCACGGATATGTGAGGCGCCTGTTATCCATTTGACGACTCTTTCAACTCCCAGCCCGAATCCGCTATGAGGCACACTGCCGTATTTACGTAAATCAAGATACCATTTGAATTCTTCTTCCGGCAGATTTTCATGAATTATTCGTTCATGAAGCAAATCAAAGCTGTCCTCACGCTGACTACCGCCGATTATCTCGCCAGCTTTTTCAGGTCCAAGCATATCCATAGCAAGTACAACTTTAGGATTGTCCGGGTCACGTTTCATATAGAAAGCTTTAATTTCAGTAGGATAGCGGTGAATTATCAAAGGTTTGTCGAACTGCTCCATAATTGCCTCTTCCTGTACAGCTCCGAAATCCTCACCCCAAGGGAACGGACGAATTTCGACATCCTGGCCGTCAACTTTCTTAATCAGCGGAATATCATTCTTAATCATCCAATCAACAGCTTCTGAATATGACATTCTATAAAACGGACGGCGTATTTTTTCAAGATGTGTAGTGTCACGCTCTAAAATTTCGAGTTCTTTTCTGCTGGATTTAAGCACATATTGAACAATATATTCAACCAAATCTTCAGCTAAATCCATATCGTCATTCAGGTCGAAGAATGCCATTTCCGGCTCGACCATCCAAAATTCGGTAAGATGTTTACGAGTTTTTGACCTTTCAGCTCTGAAAGCAGGACCAAATGTATATACTTTTCCTAAAGCAAGTGCTGAAGCTTCGGCATAAAGCTGTCCGGATTGGGATAAATATGCTTTTCCAAGGTCGAAATATTCTGTTTCAAACAGGGTTGATGTGCCTTCGCAGGCATTAGGTGTAAGTATTGGAGAATCAAGAAGTTTAAATCCGTTACCATCGAAAAAGTCACGAATTGCTTTCATTACTGCAGCGCGAATTCTCATAATTGCCATCTGACGTGATGAGCGAAGCCAAAGGTGACGATTTTCAATCAAAAATGCGTCGCCATGTTCCTTCGGAGTGATAGGATAATCAGATGAAATATGCAGTACTTTCAGGTCAGAGGCGTCAATTTCAAAGCCACCGGGCGCTTTTTCTGAAGCAACTACCTTTCCTGTAATTTCTAATGATGATTCCTGTGTAAGTGATTTTCCTGCTTCAAATGCTTCTTCGCTAACATTATTCTTGAATACAACGCATTGTACGATGCCCGTGCCGTCACGCAGCATAATGAATTGTAACTTCCCTTTTCCTGTAATGTTATATACCCAACCTCTGAGAGTAACTGTCTGGTCAACTAATTCCGGCAACTGTTCAACATACTTGAATGATTTGTATCTTGATTCCATAATAAAATCCAAAAAAAAATTATAAAATAATTCTACATAAACGTAAAAGATATATTTATAATATATTGTTGTTAGCATTAATTATTTTAGACCTATTTTCGATTAAATTTACCTCAAAATTGTTTTTAACTTTTTATTTTTCAAAAATTATTTATATTTTTATATTAGAAAAAGAAATTAATTTGAAAAACAAATTAGAGATGTTTATATGAAAAAATTTATACTGCTCATTATGATGTTGATTATATCATACTCGAATGTTTTAGTATCAAATGATCTTGAGCTTACACGAGAGTTTAATCTAATTACATCTCAGAACGCCTCGGGATATTTGAAGCCATTTTTTACAAGTATTGGTGAAGGCTTTAATACATCGCTGTATAATACCGCTTATTTCAGTAATGGCTGGTCTATGGGGCTTAGTATTTCAATTGCCGGAATGATGATTCCATCTTCACACCGCACCTATGACGCTGTGCTCCCCGATTTATACGGCAATTCCGGACGCGTAAAAACAGCCCAAATGATTGATGGGCGGTTAATAGAAAATTTAAGTGGGACGGTAAGTCAGCCAACTTTGTACGGCGGAAGGTCACATTCAATTTTTGCTGCTCCACAAAACCTTTTCCCACCTGATTCTTTTTATAAATCAGTAGGATTTTTAGAAGGGAACGACATAGGATTTATGCCTGCCCTGCCAATAGTTCAGCTATATTTTGGACTTCCAACAAGGACTGAAGTACGGTTTAGATTCTTGACATTCAATATGCAGGATGCACCGTTTAATTATTTTACTATTGGGGTAAATCAAAATATTGATAAATTACTTAATATTAATGACTCCGATGACCCTCTTTCTTTTGGAATAACTGCAGCTTATCACTCTATGAGCAGAGACAGGGGGATTGATATCAGCTCGCTTGGTCTTGGTCTGATAGCATCCAATCAATTTGCTGATAATATCAGCGTTTATGGAGGTTTGATGTATGAAAATTTATCCGGAAATATATTGATGGTTCGTCAGGATTTTAGTATTGATGAATACATTAACAGCCCATATTTGGAAATCCGCAACGGAGAAAATTTGAAAATTAATGTCGAAACATTTAACAGTTTCCGTATTACAGCCGGAGCACATTATGATTTTTCGATTTTCAGGCTGCATGGTGATATCAGCTATGCTGCTCAACCGGTAGTCAATCTGGGCTTGTCAATAAAATTCTTTGACCATAAGGAAGAAAAGTTCAAGCCGATTGAATATCCTTTGCCTGATCCAGATGTCAAGCAAGAGCGTCTTCTTGCAGATATGAGTTTTGTCAATGCTTATAAGCCAAAAACTAATTATATTGCTGTAATTAAGGAAAAAGTTTGGGATTTTGATATATCCTTACAAATGTTTGCCTTAAATGATGAAATCGAGACTAAACTTGATACAATTATAATCGAAGAATTTGAATCTCGTCAAACAAGGGCATTACTTCCATACGTTTTTTATGAAGAAAATATGTCTGAAATCCCTGCAAAGTATCATCAGATCAGTAAAGATGATTCAGAAAAATTTTCATTCGGAAAAATGCTGGGGCAGTCTCCACTCGAAAGTTATTATGATTTACTTAATGTAATTGGACTTCGTTTAAGGAATAAACCCGAAGCGAAAATTACACTTACAGGCAATAATAATAATATTGGTCTTGAAAAAAACAACACTAAACTCTCACGTGAGCGTGCAGAAAATATCAAAAATTATTTTATGCAAGTTTGGGGAATTTCGCCGGAAAGAATAGCAGTCGAAGCAAGAAATCTTCCGAGAGTGCCTTCAAACAATCGTGACCCGGATGGGCAGGCTGAGAATCGCAGAGTTGAAATATCATCGAATGACCTTGATATTACAGCACCTGTATTTATCATTGATACTTTAATCAGGGTTAATCCACCTGCTATCAAATATATCCCTTCAGCAGTTGCTGAAGCAGGGCTTCAAAGCTGGTCTATTTCCAGTATGTCAGCTACCCGTGAGCCACTTAAGAAATTCTCCGGTGGCGATAAAATTACAGATAATTTAGAATGGTATCTTGAAGGTGAAGGTACTAAAAAAAGGAATTTGCAGAATAATCTTCAAACTAAATTTTCAGCAATTGATAAGCAGAATAATTTGCGTGAGACAGTATTAAATAACCCGATAAAAGTTATTTCAGTAAAAGATAAAAGACTCAATGCTACGAGGGATACTTCACTGAATGTTTATAATTTAATTCTGTTTGATTTTGATAAGTCAACTTTAAGTGCTGTGAATAAATCAATAACAGATTTTATAAAATCCGAGCTTACACCGGATACAGATGTAACTATTCTGGGTTTTACAGATAGAATCGGTGATGATAAGTATAATATGCGCCTGTCCACAGCAAGAGCTGAATCAACAGGGAAAGCCCTTGACGGTCATCCATACAAAGTAATTGGTATGGGGGAGACCAAGCTAATTTATGACAATGATTTACCTGAAGGAAGATTCTATTGCCGCACTGTGATTGTTGAAGCAAAAGTACCGATTAATTAAAAATAAGGAAATTCAAAAATGAAAAAAATAATATTTATAATAATGGCAGTGATTGTTTCAGGTTGTTATACAGATACAATCAATAAATTGCAGACATTCTCAATTCAGATACCGATATTTTTCAATGCTCCGTTTTTAGACAGAGCTGTTCCCGATACATCGGTAGATTTTTCAAATTTATATGAATATCCCGAATATGAGGAGAATCGTCAAAAAATCTCAAAAGCAGAAATTCTGCAAATTAATTATCGTATAGATTCGCTTGTGTATGGAGATGGTACAATTTTTAATCCTGCCACTGATGAATTGGAATTTCACTTTATTAAATATTCATTTCAATTTGCAAAACCTAAGCCGGGAAGGTCAATTTATTCCTTTGACCCAAATGATTTCGAACCTGACCCAAATGAGCCGGTTGTTATTCTTGGACAATATGATGATGTTAAAATTGCAGATTATTACCGTGAAGCAAAAAGAATACTGGATATTCCGGAAACAACTGCACAGGTATTATCCGAAGGTCTGAAAACAAGACCGTATTTCTATATTTATACTGAGTACAGTCGGGTAAAAGGTCCAAACAGTGATGAATTTCAGCTTATTCAAGCAAATTTTGATGTAATACTGAGGTTGGAGATAAACTTGTAATACTTAGCCTTTGACGACAGCAAGAGGCTTCAGTTCGACAAGAATATCAACCAAATCTGTCTGGTTGTCCATAACTTTTTGAATATTTTTATATGCTGAGGGCGCCTCATCGAGGTCTTTTTTTGTTCTGATTGAATGAATAATGCCAAGGTTATCGAGGCGTCCAGCTTCCTGCTCTACGGAGAGTTTTTTCTGTGCTTCGTTTCGTCCCATTGTGCGTCCGGCACCATGTGAGCAAGAAGTAAAGCTCTCAGGATTCCCTTTGCCTTCGACAATGTATGAAGCGCTACCTTGTGAGCCTGGTATAATGCCGATTTCTCCATGAATTGCTCTGGTTGCTCCCTTGCGGTGGACCCAAACATCCTCTCCGAAATGATTTTCTAAAGCAGCGTAGTTGTGAGGAATATTTATCATTTCATCAAATTCGAAATAACCTGTCTCTTCTGCAAAAATTTCTTTTACTCTTTCCATCATCAAGTTTCTATTGGCAAAGGCAAAATCAACACAAAATTCCATTTCTCGAATATAATTCTGTCCTTCCATGCTATCTAAAAATAAATAATCAAGTTGCCAATTTTTTGGAATATCATTATTTTGTTCACGTAATTTTCCTGCAAGATTATTGTAATAATCGGCTACTTGTTTGCCAATATTGCGACTTCCGGAATGAATCATAATATAAATAAATCCATCATCTCCCCTTTGAATTTCTATGAAATGATTCCCGCCGCCGAGTGTTCCAACTTGCTTTAATGCGGCATCATATTCGCGAGCAGCAATTGAATCTATACCTAATACTCCATTATTAGAAGGCATATATTTCGAGTCCTGAGCTGATTTGTGATGATTAAATCCGACAGGTACAGCTTTTCGAATTTCGCCTAAAATTTTCTTCAAAACATCTTTGCTGACAAAATTTGAAGAAGTTCGGACAGCACACATCCCGCAACCAATATCCACACCAACTGCATTAGGAATAATTACATCTTTCAAAGCGAGAACTCCGCCAATCGGCATCCCAAAACCTACGTGCGCATCAGGCATCAAAGCCACATGATGAAAAGTATATGGGAAATCAGCCAGATTTGCAACCTGCGACAAAGTTGAAGAGTCTGCATCATCAAGCCATAATTTAACAGGCTTAATTCCTAAGTTTCTTTCTTCTTTTAACATAATTTCGAAAAAACGCTAAAGTAATTCAATCTCATTATTATTACGAAGTTCATTTACAATTAGTTTTACATCCTGAGCTCTGTCCTTAGGACAAATCATAATGCTGTCGCCGGTATTAATGATGATTAAATTCTCAATACCTATTCCGGTAACTTTCTGAATAGTCGAATTGTCGTTAATAATAATGCAATTATTTGAATCAATCAGGAGGTTATTTCCGGTTAAAATATTAGAGTTTTCGTCTTTTTCGCGAACTCTTTCCAAAGAATCCCATGCTCCAACATCATCCCAATTGAAGTCCGATTTAATACACACAACGTTAGCAGACTTTTCCATCAATGCATAGTCAATTGAAATTGACGGCAAACTTGAAAATAATTCTTCAGCCGGTGAATTGAAACTATTCAGAGCTTCTGAATTATAATTGCTATATAATTTCGTTAATTCTGAAATATAATTTCCAATTTCCGGACAATTCAAAATCATTTCACTATCAAATGTGCTCAATTTCCAGAAAAACATTCCACTGTTCCAAAAGAAATTTCCAGACTTTACAAATTTTTGTGCAGATTCTAAATCCGGTTTTTCTCTGAAACTTTTAACTTTTCTGATTCTACCTGATAAATCTTTGCCTACTTCAATATAGCCGTAGCCGGTTTCAGGTCTTGTTGGATTAATACCAATTGTAGCCAGTACATCATTGGATGCAACAAAACCAAATACTTCATTGATGATTTCATTAAAATTTTCTTTTGGTTCAATTTTGTGGTCTGCAGTAAGAACCGCAGTCAAAATATTATCAGCAGTAATTTCTGAATATCTTGCTTTAATGACTGCAGAAGCAAGAGCAAGGCAAGGAGCTGTATTTCGCTTTGCAGGCTCTGCGATTATATTTTGAGGTGGTAATTCAGGCAATGACATACGTATAGGCTCCAGAAGCAATTTGCTTGTAATTACAAATATATCTTCCGGCGCTATAAGTCCTCGGATCCGATCAATGGCTTCCTGCATCATATTCTTTTCAGGCGAAGTTAGATTGAGCACTTGCTTGGGTCGTTTCATCCGGCTCAGGGGCCAGAATCTTTCCCCAAATCCGCCGGCCATTATTACAGCTGTTTTTTTCAATTTTTATCTCCTTGCTTCATCCTGACTACATCTTTCCTCTTTGGAAAATCTCTGAATGCAATTTCGATTGCTTCATTCAAATGCTCTACAAAGTGAATTTTGAGACCTGATTTGATATCATCAGAAATATCTGCAACATCACCAAAATTCTCTTTAGGAACTAAAACATCATTCATGCCACTGCGTTTTGCTGCAAGCAGTTTTTCTTTCAGACCACCGATTGCTAAAATATCACCGCGTAAAGTAATTTCTCCGGTCATTGCCACATCTCCTCTGACTTTTACTCCCGTAGAAGCAGAAATTATGGCAATTGCCATAGTAATACCCGCTGAAGGACCATCTTTTGGAATTGCCCCTTCCGGAACATGGAGGTGAATTTCGCTTTTCTTGCTGAAATCAGCATTAAGACCGAAGTTGTTATAATTAGAACGTATAAATGAAAGTGCCGCCATAGCAGATTCTTTCATAACGTCACCCAATTTACCTGTCAAAGTCAGCTTTTCGTTACCGGGCATAATTGTTACTTCAATTGGCATTATATCGCCACCTACGCTGGTCCAGGCAAGTCCATTTACAACACCAACCTTATCATCCAATTTCTTTTGCTTCTCTTTGAATCTGGGTGATTTAAGATATTTTTCAACTATATCCGGGGTAATATCGTATCTTATTCGTTTAACTTTTCTTAAGAATGCCGGATTATCCTTGAGCATACTTTTAGCAAGTTCTTGCTGCTTTTCATCTCCAAGGTTTTCGTTTGCTTTTTTCAAACTCTCACTACTGAAATAATCAGCAACAATATCTTTTGTAAGTTTTCTAAGGACAGATGCAATCTCACGCTCAAGACTTCTGACGCCGGCTTCGCGTGTATATTCTCTGATTATTTTAGTAATGCTCTCATCCTGAAAATCAATTTTCAGCTTATTAAGACCAAATTCTTCCAATAATTTTGGTAAAATATGTTTTTTGGCAATTTGCAGTTTCTCCGGATCAAGATAGCTTGTAAGTTCGATAATTTCCATTCTGTCAAGAAGTGGAAGGGGAATATCATATCTTACATTTGCTGTTGTAATAAACATTACATTTGACAAATCATAATCTACTTCTAAATAATGATCATTGAAATTTGCATTTTGTTCAGGATCTAACACTTCAAGTAGGGCAGAAGACGGGTCACCTCTGAAATCCATTGACATTTTATCAATTTCATCAAGAAGTATAACAGGATTTACAGTACCTGCTTTTTTCATAGATTGAATTATTTTGCCGGGCATAGCCCCAATATATGTTCGTCTGTGTCCTCGTATTTCAGCTTCATCCCGCACACCTCCCAAAGAAAATCTAACAAATTCACGACCTAAGGCTCTTGCGATAGATTTAGCAAGTGAAGTCTTGCCCACACCCGGAGGACCTACAAAGCATAATATCTGTCTTTTTAATTTACCGGCAAGATTCAGAATTGCTATAAATTCCAAAATTCTTTCTTTTGGCTTTTCAAGATCGAAATGGTCTTCGTCAAGAATTTTTTTCACATGATTGATATCAAGTATATCTGTTGTCGCTTTTTTCCAAGGTATTTGCGTGAGCATCTCTATAAAATTACGGTTTACAGAAAATTCCGGTGACATTGATGGCGTCTTTTTCAGTCTTTCAAATTCTTCCATCGCTTTTTTAAAAGCGTGTTCAGGCATGCCTGCATTATCAATAGCTTCCTTAATTTGGTTGAGTTCGCTTGAGCCTGAATCTTCGCCATCTCCAAGTTCATTTTGAAGTATTCGGATTTGTTCCTGAATAAAGTATCTTCTTTGGGTTTTGTTTATTTGTTCATTAATTTTTGAACCAATTTCTACTTGCATATTCTGCATTTCAATTTCACTTTTTAAAAGTGAACTTAGAAGAAAATATTGCTTTTCTATGATTGTAGTTTCGATTATAGGTTGTTTTTTTTCTACTTCTGATCGAACATTTGCAGCAGCAAAAAACAACCTTTGATAAAGGTCTGAATAATTATCGAAAGCTGCTATTAAATCATCAGGAAGACTTGGGTCATTTTTTACATAATCAACAAATAACTTTCTGGACAAGTTTATATTGGCTTGAAGTTCTTTATCTATTTTACCAAATTCGGGTTGTGGTTTTATTATCAATTCTGCTTCGAGATAATCTTTGTTCTTTAGTTTTTTTTTGATTTTCGCCTGAAAAAGCCCTTCTACCAATACTTTTAGTAAATTATTGGGAAGTCTGAGTACCTGTATAATTCTTGCTACTGTACCCCATTCGTATAAATCATTGAAGTTAGGCTCTTCAACTTCGGAATTTTTTTGTGCAGTTACAAATATATATTTGTCTTTCTCAACGCCTGCACCAACAGCTTTTAATGTAGAGCTTCTACCAATTAGTAGTGGAAAAATCATATAAGGATATAATACAATATCCCTAACCGGTAGTACCGGCAATGTTTTTGGAATATTTAATATTGTTGTTTCGTAAGGTTCAAAACCTGAAAGTAGATCTTCTTTTTTTGCCATAATTAATAATGATTAAATTGAAATTTTAATAAACAATATATAAAGGTTATATGTCGGTATTATTTTAAATAAATGGAATAAAGAAGTAGATTTTGTTAAATATTAAGTTCTTTTTTGGGCAATTTTATCAATATGGCAACAACTCCAAAGACTGTCGTGTAGAGACTTGTGGCGATTCCGTATTTAAAAAAGAAACTGAAGAAGTCAAGTTCGCTTAACTTTAAATAAAAGAAGAAATAAACAATATTATGAGCTACCGATCCGATGAATACTGTTATAACAAAGCTGAATCTCTTGAGAGTCAAATCTTCCTTTCCTACTCTGTGAAAAAAACCTGCAATGAATGCATTCATTGTTTGAGCCAGAGCATTTGTTCCTATTAGGTCAAATGTTGCGACATCGAATAAAAAACCAGCTATAAAACCGGCAAATAATCCTATAAACTGACCTTCAGCAAGAGAAATCCAAACTACAAGAATTATCATTAAGTTTGGAGTTAAGCCACCTACTTCAATAAGGTTTACTATTGAAATCTGAAATACAATAATAAGCAAAGCAGCAATCGAGTAAAATACAAATCTCAATTGCCTGTCACGTGTTTTTCTTCTTTCAGGATTAAGGAACATAATTATTTTTGCTTTTTAATTTTAAGTCGGTCTTCTAATTCTTTAAGCAGGTCGTTTCGCTCTTCATCTGGAATTTTTTTGATAACAAATACTTGTTCTACAGTTGAAAGATTAACATAAGGCTTAATTTTAATTGTAAAAAAGAGCGAATTATTCTCGTCAATTACATCAATAACTTCACCGAATGGAATGTCGGACGGGTATTTATTAGAAAACTCAGATGTCAAAACTACATCGCCTTTTTGAATATCGAATGAGGTTGGGATATTATTAAGATTAAAATACTCACCACCGCTCCATGTTATAATACCGTCTATTCCGGTTCTCAGGATTTTAGCCGATACTTTTACATTTCGATTATTGAGCATTTCAACAAGCGAGTAATTATCAGATGAGCCTATTATATAACCAACAAGTCCCGCATCGGTTCTAAGAGACATACCACGTTCCAATCCGGAGGATTTCCCCTTATTAATTACATTATAATTTCTCAGTTCGATGCTTGATTTTCCAACGATTTCAGCACTGATTAGCGTATCGGGATATTTTTCTTTAAAGTCAATTAGCTGGCGCAATCGGTTATTTTCGATTGCTGAAGTTCGCATCTTAATTACCTCAGTTGATAACTGTAAGTTTAATTCTCTGAGTGAGCGGTTTTCGTTTTGGAGTGATCCGGGATTAGGAATCCATGAAAATGCACCCTGAATCCATGCAGTAGAACCAATAATAATAGTCCTGAAACCACCGATTTTTGAAACATCTCCAATAGAAATCAAAGCCAGACAAATAATCACAAGCGAAGTAAATGCAATATATTCTTTGTATCTGGTAACAAAATTGATAAAGTTTTGCATATCAGATTACAGTCTTAGTCATACAATACTACTCTTTTTCCGGTGGGCATTAATACCTCGTGCTTTTGATAAGCACTGAGGAATAATCCGATAAATTTTCCAGAACTTTTCCTGTACCCCTTACAACAGCAGTCAAAGGGTCATCAGCTACATGAACAGGAAGACTGGTTTCTCTTCTCAATCTTTCGTCCAAACCTTTTAGAAGTGCCCCACCGCCTGAGAGCATAATTCCACGGTCGAAAATATCGGCAGAAAGTTCGGGAGGTGTTCTTTCAAGCAGACTTAATACAGCATCTACTATCTCGTTAACAGATTCTGATAAAGCATCTCGTATTTCTCTTGAACTGACAATTATTGATTTTGGTACACCAAGAACAATATCTCTGCCTTTTACTTCAATTTCAATCTCTTCTTCGAGTGGAACAGCTGAACCGACAGTACATTTGATTGTTTCACCTGTTCTGTCACCAATCAATATATTATGAGTGCGACGGAAATACTGAACAATAGCATTAGTCATTTCGTCACCGGCGATTCGAATAGATTCATCAGCGACAATGCCAGAAAGTGCAATTACAGCAATTTCGGTAGTTCCACCGCCAATATCAACAATCAAATTACCAATCGGCTCGTGTACATTCAGTCCGATACCTATTGCCCCTGCCATTGGTTCGGCAATAAGGTGAACTTCCTTAGCACCGGCATGTTCGCAGCTATCGCGGACAGCGCGCTTCTCAACTTCTGTGATTCCTGAAGGAACGCATACAACTACCCGCTTTGCAGGCTGCCAGGACATCGAAACTTTACGAATGAATGCTCGAAGCATACCTTCAGTTATTTCAAAATCAGCGATGGCTCCGTCTCTGAGGGGTCTGATGATTTTTATGTCTTTATGTGTTTTGCCAACCATAGATTGTGCGTCATGTCCTATGGCTATGATATTTTTTGTCGAGCGGTCATAAGCTACTATTGTAGGTTCATTCAATACAATACCTTTATTCTTCATCCAGATAAGTGTATTGGCTGTACCTAAATCTATCGCAACATCATTTGAAAATAATTTAAACAATTTATCTCTTCGCCGATTATTCAATAAAAATTACAAAATGCATTTAATTCAACTTACAAAAATAGACAATTAGAATGAATTATGAAATTCTATTTGTTTAAATGTATAAATTTTTTTAATATTTTTTTCGTAAATGCAATTTATTGAATTATTTAAAGAAAAAATTTGTTAAATTATACAGTTATTTCCTGAATTCAAAATTTCCTTTGATTATATAGAAAAAATTTATTAATTTTACTGATTAAAATATTGGTAATTAATTATTTATGTATATATTAGTTTACATAAAGGAGTAGGTTAAATGAGAAACATTATTTTGAAAATTGTAATTGCAGGTTTGATAGCAGTTTCGATTTCTGCTTGCTGTACAACCCAACATTATGAGTACAAAACAGTAGTTTATCAACCGATTTATAAACCGGCTAACGAAATTAGAAACGGTGTCAAAGTGTCGCCACCTAAACAGCTTAAAAATACCGGAAAAATTTATGTTTATGGAAATTATATTTTTATTAATGAGAAAAAAGAGGGTATACATGTTGTCAACAATGCAAACCCATCTTCGCCTCAGATAATTTCTTTCATAGAAATACCCGGTAACGGCGACATTGCAGTAAAAAATAATATTTTATTTGCAGACAGTTATATTGATTTGATTGCTTTTGATATAACTAATCCAACTCAGGCAAATTTAGTAAAGAGAATTGAAAATGTATTTCCAAATTCACTTAATTCTGAAGTTTTTGGATTCAATGACCCTGATAAAGGGATTCTTATTGATGTGATTATGAAAGATACTGTAATCAAGTATTCTTACAAAGACTGCGGCGATGGTATGCCGATTGGTGTTGATATGAGTGAAGGCAGACCAAACGCTGATTTCTCAGGTGCCAAAGGTGGGGCAGGAGCAACAGGAATTGGAGGCTCTATGGCAAGATTCACAATTTATGATAATTATTTGTATGCTGTGGATAGAAATAATCTTCAGGTGGTTGATATCAAGATACCTGCTGACCCAAAATTATGGTCAAAATTAAATGTTGGTTGGGATATTGAAACTATTTTTCCGTTCAAGAACAGACTCTTTATAGGCTCTATGACCGGCATGTTTATTTATGATGTATCAACTCCCTGGAATCCTCAGTTGCTTGGTCAGTTTAGTCATGCCAGAGCTTGCGATCCCGTTGTTGCAGATGATAATTATGCTTATGTAACACTCAGAACAGGTACTGCTTGTGCCGGAAACCTGAATCAGCTTGATGTATTGGATATCCGTGATTTGCGAAATCCAAGATTAATCAAGTCTTATCCAATGCAAGAACCTGCCGGACTCGGTCTTGATAATGATATCCTCTTTATCTGTGACGGACCGGCAGGATTGAAAGTCTTTGATGCTGCAAATCCCGAAGATCTTAAATTACTTGACTGGCAGCCGGAGATGAAGACTTTCGATGTCATTCCTTTGGGATATTCTTTGCTGATGATAGGAGAAGACGGTTTTTATCAGTATGATTATTCCGATCCGAAAAAACTAATACTTCTAAGCAAAATTCCGGTAGTGAAGTAATCTTTTTATGTTTTTAAAAGAAAGTCGGTGAAATTATTATTTTACCGGCTTTTTTTTTTATTGAAATATATTCTAAATATCAGTTGCTTATTATCAGAATAATCTTTCAAAATTGACAAAAAGCTTTTAAATTATTTGAATAATGCATTAATTGTATATAGATAGTTATCTGAGTGGTAATCTTAACTCAAAATCTTTATATATTCAAACTGCTTGAGTGAATCCGGGTTCATAAGTGATGCTTTATTTTTAACATCTTCGCCTAAAAGAGTTTTAAGGACTGCAATTTCGACTTTCTTACCGTTCAAAGTATGGGGAATTTCATTTACACTGAAAATTTGTTCAGGCACGTGCCTTGGAGTCAGTTCTGATTTAATTACTGACCTAATCTTATTTTCCAAATCCTTATCTAATTTGAAATTAACTTTTGTTACTATAAACAAAATTACACTTACGTCATTTTCTTTTGGATATCCAATTACGACCGAGTCTTGAATTTCATCCATAGCCTCAACAATCCGATAGATTTCAGCAGTACCTATTCGCACTCCTCCGGGATTTAAAGTTGCATCACTTCTGCCATAAACAATTACCCCACCATGTTCTGTGATTTTGATGTAATCTCCATGCCTCCAAATGCCTTGATACACATCAAAATATGCAGAATAGTACTTTTGATTATCATCATCGTCCCAGAAATATACAGGCATTGATGGAAAGGGTGCAGTGCAGACCAGTTCGCCCTTACGAACTAAGACAGGATTTGCATCTTCATCGAATGCTTCTACTTTCATACCTAGACCGCGACACTGGATTTCATCTGAAAAAACAGGTAGTGTAGGATTTCCAAGCATAAAACAGGAAATTATGTCAGTACCGCCTGAAATTGAGGATAGCTGGAGATCACTTTTAACATTGTCATACACCCATCTGAAATTTTCACTGCTGAGGGGAGAACCTGTAGAAAGTAATACTTTCAGAGAGTCGAGGTTGAAATTATCTTTGGGAACGATTCCGGCTTTTTGACATGAACTTAAATATTTAGGACTTGTGCCGAATATTGAAATTCTTTCATCTTCGACCGCTTTCCAAAGGCGGGATATATCCGGATATGCCGGACTTCCGTCGAAGAGAAACAATGTAGCACCCGTCGAAAGCGATGAAACAAGCCAGTTCCACATCATCCAACCACAAGTTGTAAAATAAAATATAGTATCTAAATCTGTGAGATTGGTATGCAGAATTAATTCTTTAAGATGCTGTATTAATGTGCCGCCTGCACCATGAACAATACATTTCGGAACGCCAGTTGTACCGGATGAATACATTATATAAACAGGATGATTGAAATCTGTCTGCTCAAAATATATATCTTCAGCATCATTATTTGTAAAATTTTTGTAAGAAATGTATAAATTATCTTTCGGTATATTACTTCCAATTTGTTCGACGATAACAATTTTCTCGATAGAGTTGATAGAATTTTGAATTTGTTTGACGACCTGAAGTGATTCAAATTTCTTTCCACCATAATAATATCCGTCAACAGCGATTAATACTTTAGGTGCAACCTGAGAAAATCTATCCAAAACTCCTTGTGTGCCGAAATCAGGTGAAGTTGAAGTCCATACAGCTCCTATTGAAGTGGTTGCGAGCATTGCAATGACAGCTTCAGGACAATTTGTGATATATCCCGCAACTCTGTCACCTTTTTTTATGCCGCAAATTCTTAAAGCCTTAGCTAATTTCGCTACCTGAAGATATAATTCTTTGTAGGTTAGTCTTCTTGATTCCGAATTTTCACTATAATGTATAATTGCCGGCTCATCATCTGAAAATCTCAATAGGTTTTCAGCAAAATTCAGTTTTGCACCTTTGAACCATTCATAATTTGTTATGTCATCAGGTGATTTATCATTGTCTTTAAGTGAGAGGACTGTATCGAATCTTTTTGAATGAATTATATCAAAAAAGTCCCAGCAGCACTGCCAAAAATTAGCTATGTATATGACCGACCAATCATAAAGTTCAGAGTAATTCTGTAAATCAATCTTGTATTTTTCATTTACATAAATTCTGAATTTATTGATATTTGAATTTTCGATATTAGCAGAATTTGGAGTCCATAATGGAAATTTTTGCATAATTATTAACTGATTTACTTTGACAAATCAATGATTGTATTGTATTCTTCCTCTTTCAGTGGCATCACAGAAAGCCTGCTTTGTTTGATTAAAGCAATATCCTTCAAAGCAGGTGTATTCTTGATAGTTTCAAGTGTTACCGGGTTCTTCAGACTTTTAATGGCTTTGAGCTCTACGGCAAGCCACCGTTCATCATCAGTTGTAGTATCTTGAAAAGCATGCTTAGTAACTTCAGCGATACCGGCTACAAATCGTGTGCTTTGACTTTCATAGACAAGAACATTGTCACCAACTTCCATTAACTTTAGGTTGTTCCTTGCCTGATAATTTCGGACGCCATCCCAGTCCGTCTTCTTGTCCTTTAAAAGATTTTCCCAGGAATATGTATCAGGGTCACTTTTTACAAGCCAATAAGCCATATATTCTCCAAATTATTCAGTAAGTCCTAACAATAAAGCGTCTTCAACTGTAATTCCTGAATTAGGATTTGCATTTGTAATAGTATTAATTGTATCTGAGACAGAGTAAACCGGTTTACCGGCTTTCATAACTATGATTGTTGGTAAATCTTTGAGTTTTATTGTGCTTTCATAAGGATGATTATTATTTATAGAGCTAAGAGAATAAAGCTCGCACTTATCAAGTGGGATTCCTGCGGTTTCCAAAGTTTTCAGAAATGCAGGTGTTTGCAAATGTTTTCCGGGGCATGAGCATGATGGCTTTGCAAAAACAATGAAAGTATGTTCTGCGGAATTAAATTTTCTTTGAATTTCCGGCAAAATTTCTGCTTTAGGTTCATACTTATCCATTTCAAGATATATCCATGTAAAACCCGGTGTTTTAGCCATTTTTTCAAGTGCCATTTTTTCAGCATTGACATTAGTATTGTTTTCTGTACAAGCGACAAATGCTAATGCAAATATTGCTATTGCAAAAATGTATATTTTACTCATTTCAATTTCTCCATATAAAAAATATATTATTCACTAAACCAATTTATATAAACTAATAACTATAAAAACTATTTTACTCAAATAAAAAAAATCCCCTTGGCACTTTAATTGTATCAAGGGGAATGAATAATTCAATTTTAAATTATTTCACTTCATCGCAGGTTCTGACAACCTCAACAGTTATTCTTCTGTTTTGCTTGCGTATTGCTTCAAGTTCATCTGCTGCAATACTTTTCAGAGCCTGACCAGTTGGTTCCTGAATTTTTTGCTGCTTTGAGCCAAAGCCAATCGCACCGCGTATTCTGTCACCATTAACACCTTGTTCAATAAGCCATGTGCGAACTTTCTTAGCTCTGAGTTCAGAAAGCTGTTGATTACGTTTTGCATTTCCTTCAGCAGAAGCATGACCCTCTACTCTGATTTGCAGACCAGGGCATTGGTTGACATAATCCAAAAGTTTAGCTAAACTTTGAGCTGTACCCTCATAATCATAATTAAAATCATCAGTATTTACAATAAACAGAATATCAGGGAAATCAGTTTTAGTACCTATTTTTGGAGCAGGTGGACATCCATGACTTCCTTTTTCTTCACTTGGTACTCCGGGTGTAAGCGGACAATCATCCTCGCCGTCAATGATTCCGTCACCATCGGTATCAGGATTTAATGGGTCAGTCTTAGTTTCGAAGACTTCCTTTCCATCTGTCAGTTTATCATTGTCTGTATCGCGGTTTAGCGGGTCAGTCTTATATTTAAGAACCTCTTCGCCGTCTGATAAACCATCGCCGTCAGTATCCTTGTTCAGCGGATCAGTTTTATACTTATTAACTTCATCTCCATCTTTCAGACCATCCATATCGGTGTCTTCATTGAGAGGATTAGTTTTATACTTATGTACTTCATCACCGTCGCTAAGTCCGTCGCCGTCAGTATCCTTGTTCAGCGGATCAGTTTTGTGAGTCAAAACTTCATCACCATCAGATAATCCGTCACCGTCAGTATCAGGTTTCAGCGGGTCCGTTTTATGAGTTAGGATTTCAGCTCCATCGTTAAGCCCATCACCATCAGTATCGGGATTAGTAGGATTAGTTTTATACTTATTGATTTCGTCACCATCATCAAGCCCGTCACCGTCGGTATCCTTTGCTTTAGGATTAGTATTGTATTTCATCACTTCATCGCCATCACTAAGCCCGTCACTATCTGTATCAGGATTCAGCGGGTCAGTTTGATGTTTGTTTACTTCATCTCCATCAAGCAGTCCATCACCGTCAGTGTCAGGATTATTAGGGTCAGTTTTTCTGGCAACTTCTTCACCGTCATTTAAGCCGTCACTATCTGTATCGGATTTTACAGGAGAGGTTTTATAAGTGAAAATCTCATCATAGTCGGTCAGTCCGTCACCGTCAGTATCAGGTTTAAGCGGGTCAGTATAATAAATATATACTTCTTCGCCGTCTTTTAGACCATCGCCATCTGAATCAGGGTTGTAAGGGTCAGTCCCAAGTTCGCGTTCTCTTGAATTTGATAACCCGTCATTATCATAATCAGCATCACCAAGAATATAGTAGGAAAATCCTAAACCAAAAGTCATAAATAGGTCGTTTGCTTCGTCAGCATTGGCATCCCAATTTGAACCACTTTCCTGCTTACCTGCCAAATCATCAAGATAGTCTGTATTAGTAATACGTAATGTTGCCCGACCATTAAATACTAAGTCGTCTGTAAGATAGAATTCAAATCCGGCACCCACAGGTATAATTAAAAGCTGTTTATCATATATTTCCTTTGAATTATTGGGCAACGGTCCAAATCCGCCGACATCACCGGCACGTGGCTCGAAATCGAGATAACCTATACCTCCAAACACATAAGGTACGAATTTCTGTGAAGGGAAGAAATTATATGAAGCTGTCAGCTCATAGGTGTTCAATCTTGTTTGATTCTTTGGTTGGATAGTTGCACCTGTAATTGGGTCAACTCCAGGGTAGCGGTCACCCGGCTGTGCATTTTCACCAAAATATCCGGGATATTTATTGAGTGCGGCTGCATCTACTTTCCAACGCATCTGTGCTAGTCCGAAAGATCCCGTTAGGGACAATTGGGGAATAATGTTGTATCGGAGGAATAAATCTCCTCCAAGCCAAAACTGGTTATCGGTGAATTCACCCCAGTATTTTACTCCACCGGCATTAAAGCCAAACGATAATCGCTGACCTTCGCTTTGTGAATATGTATAATTAAAATTAAGCGATATTAGTAGCAATATTAATATCGCTTTAATAAGGAAAGTTCTGTTCATAATTAACTCCATATTTTAAAAAATAATTATCTTAATCAATGTTGGTATAAATTAAATTTAGACTAATTAGATTGAGTAATATTTCAAATAAGTATTTGGTGGATGGATTAATTATATTATATACAAAATATTAGTCTTTTTCAAATGTGCAGATGAGTATTTTTTTCCCTTCTTCTTTAAAATATGGAACTCCGATAAAATCTATCTGAATTTCTTTAATATCTAAATTTGGATAGAGATTTTTTGAGGCTGAAATTTCCTCGCTGAGGTCTCCACCTTTCAATAATACAATTTTTGCACCGGGCTTAATTATTCTACCTATCCAACCGATGATTATTTCTGTTTTCGCCACAGCGCGGGATAACACAAAGTTAAAATTTCTTCGATATTCCTGATTCTCAGAAAGTGATTCGGCTCGTGCCCATACTGCATCAATCTTTCTTAAGCCTGTGTGCTGCGCAAACATTTTTGTTATTTTGACTTTTTTATTGATTGAATCTACCATCAGCAAATCAATTTCAGGATTTGCAATTTTTACAGGTATTCCGGGAAGTCCACCTCCCGTACCAATATCAAGAACCTTTGATTTGTGAGGAAAATCCACATATTTAACTATTGCTAAACTATGCAAAATATGCCTTTCAAAAATATTATCTTCATCTTTGCGTGAAATGAGATTTACTTTTGAATTCCAGTATTTCAGTTCGTTGTGGTATCTCTCAAGAGAGTTAAGTTGTTCGAGACTCAAAACAACGTTATTGCTTGAGCAGACAGTCCATAATTTGACTAAATCCATATTGTTTTTTTGAAATTGGATAAAACGATAATACTAAAATAAGAAAATTGATGATTAGTGTAAACAAAAATATTATTCCCTTCTTTTCAGTGATAGTAACATGCTATAATCGGGGATTAACCCTACAGCGGGCACTAATATCCCTACAGTCACAGTCAGAGCAGGATTGGGAGTGCTTGATTGTTGATGATGGCTCAAATGACAGCTCTGCTATAATTGCAAAAAGATTTTGTGATTCTGACCGGAGATTCAGATATTTGTACCATTCCAATCGAAAGCAAGCACTTAGCAAAAATGCCGGAATGTTAGCAGCATCAGGAATTTATATCACTTTTCTTGATTCCGATGATGAATATGAAATCAAGCATCTCGAACTTCGCAAGCGTATTTTATGTCAGAATCCTGAAGTTGAATTATTGCATGGTGGTGTTAGAATTATCGGAAATGAATATGTACCCGATATGAATAATCCCAATAAGATGATACATCTTTCTGATTGTGTCATTGGCGGAACATTCTTTGTCTATAAAAATTCTGCACTTGCTATAGGTGGGTTCAATGATGTTGTTTATGGTGATGATACTGTATTCTTTGAAAAAGCAGTCAAAAATGGTCGTACGATTGCTAAAATAAATTATCCGACATATATTTATCATCGCAATAGTGATGATTCTTTGTGCAATACAATTAATCAAAATAACTAATGAAAACAAAATTTCCAAAAACTCAAAAAGCTGAAAAAGAAAGATTTTCCATAATAATCAACCGTTTAAAAGAAATATATCCTGATATAAAGATTCAACTGGATTTCACAAATCCTTTCGAACTTTTAATAGCAACTATTTTATCGGCTCAATGTACTGACGCAAGAGTAAATATTGTTACAAAATCACTATTCAAAAAATATTTAACTCCTTATGATTATTTGAAAGTACCGGTTGAAGAGCTCGAAAAAGATATATTTTCAACAGGTTTTTATAAAGCAAAAGCAAAAAACATCAGGGGTGCTTGCCGGAAAATTATCAGTGATTTCGATGGGAATGTCCCTGATAAAATGGATGACTTGCTCACTCTTCCCGGAGTCGGCAGGAAAACGGCTAATGTTGTTTTAGGACACTGTTTCAATACTCCCGGAATTGTTGTTGATACTCATGTTACACGAATTTCAAATTTACTTGGATTTACTGACACTAATGATGCAGTCAAAATTGAGTATAAACTTATGAAAATTCTTCCTAAAGAGGTCTGGGTTACTTTTACTCACTATTTTATAAATCACGGAAGAAATACCTGTATAGCACGGAGACCAAAATGCAGTGAATGTGTTGTTTCGGATTTGTGCCCTTCAGCAGTAAATAATTTCAATAATTAGATTATTTATTTGAAAGTATTTAGCATAATTTTAATATTACAAAATTATTTTGTATTTTGGTATGTTATAATTTTGCTTAAAATAATTAACATCTTATATGAGTTCAGAAACCATAGCCAGAGAATCATATTATAGCTTGTACAGGCATAACCTTACTCAGTATGCTGTATTTTCGGTTTTATTTGCTATTACTATTGTTATAGTGTTTTTTACAGTTCTTCCATTTATTCAAAATACTGTTGTGATAAATTATTTGGAGGGCAATGTAAAAAATAAAGGCGAAGAGATAAGTGTTTCAAAAGATATGCCTCAAAAAACAGTCAAGACAAACTATTATACTCGTTGGGCTATTGATATTTACGAAGGGAGTTCGCAAGAAGCAAGATATTGGTTTAACCCGATTTTATCATTAGTATTTCCTATATCATTGTTCTCATTTCTAATAACTCTAATGATTACATCAAATCTACCTATTGGAATTGGTTTGATGAGGCATAAAATCGAGCGTGAAATTTTAAATATTCTTGATAGCTGGCATTATAAGATATTTGGTAATTACTCTGAGGATAACAATAATGTTTTTATAGAAAAAATATTAGCTGCAGACACTAAAGATTTGCTCAATTATGCTGAGCAATGGGAAATTCCACCGGAGGACTTAAGATATTTTCAGAGGGTACTGATGTGGAGACAACATAATGCTTTAGTGAAAATATTTAGTTCATGGACAAGTTTAAAGTTTTATTTAAGGTTTTACTTTACAGATCAATATAGTAATTTAGTTTTAGGACTTGTATATATTGGTGCGGCTGTACTTATCATCATAATTGGTATGAGAGGTCTTAAATTTATTCCTTCAACTCAGCCATCGCTTGTGTTTTTTGCACTTGGATTGGAATTTTCAGTACTAATTACTTATGCATTTACAGTAATGTACAGTCGAAATGACAACGAAAATGCAGCTCAGACAAAATCAGGACACCACGAAGCTCCTCCATTACTTGCTGAAGAATTTGGAAATAACCGGGAAGTTGAAAATCTTTTAAGAGCCTTTCTTACATCAAACAGGAAGAAAAATTGATTATTATTTGAATTGCATTGCTTTAAGGGGTGTTACTTTTACAGCAATGAAGGCTGGTATGAGAGTTGCAACAACTGCCAATATCAAAGAAACAGAAGCTACAATAATGTAGTGTTCGAGTACAATTTCAACCGGGAGTACATCAAGAAAGTAAATTTCACCTTTTAATCGAATTATACCATAATTTTTCTGCACATAGCTGAATATATATGCAAGGCTTAATCCCATTATCGTTCCTTTCAGACCAAGAGAAAATCCTTTGTAAATAAAAATTCCTAAAATTTTCCGATTGTCCAGCCCTAATGCTCTTAGTATTCCGATTGTATTGGTTTTCTCTACAATTGTAATCAATAATGATGTTATAATATTAAGTACAGCAACAATCGAAATTAGCCCCAAAACTATTGGAATTGGTTCTTTTTGAATTTCAATCCATGAAAAAATTGAACCGTGATAGTTGAAAACTGTAAGCCCAAAATAAGGATAACGCAGAAAACTTTCAATAGAGTCAACCAAAAAAGGTGCTTTGTAAATATCATCAAGCATTATCTGGTACATTGAAGCGGAGTAAGCAGGCATATCAAAGAGTTTGAGCGCTTTGCCATATGGAATGAAAATTAAAATGTCGTCGTATTGCACCATTCCGCTATTATACAAAGCCGTGATTGTATATTTTTCAACTTTTGGCTCCGGTAGACCAAAAAGACTTTTGGCTTTCATAGTAAGTATAGTAATTTCATCGCCAATTACAGCTGATAATTTATCTGCAAGCCTTTTGCCAATAATAACTTCGCGAGCGTTTGAGTCTGTAAATCCAAACTTGCCATCAATGATAAAACTTTCCAAACCTGATATGCTCATCTCCGGAAAAATTCCACGAATAGTAACTCCTTCGGTAAGACTGGACGACTTAATCAGTCCCTCTCTTTCGCATACAGGTTCTACCGCTTTGACTTCAGGAAATTGATTTTGTATTCCGCTAACTGTTTCAGGGTAATTTAAAAGTGGTTCGCGGTTAAATGATGTTATGGTAATATGGGAAGTAAACTTAATTGCACTTTCATGAAGCTTTTTATCGAAGCCATCAAGAATAGCCAATGACAAAATGAGCGCCATACATCCAAGCATGACGCTCACTAATGAAACTGCAAGAGTGAAATTAATAAATTTTTGTCTCTTAGATGAACTCGTAATTTTGTCTGCAATAAATCTGATGCTTGATAAGCTCATTAAACTGCCACTGATTCCAAATTTGTAAGAGATTGCTTTTCATTGGTATTTAATATCATTTCCAGGTCCAATAATATTAAAATTCTGTCTTCGAGCTTGCCAATAGCAGTTATATAGTCTGCATTGATGCCTGCTATTATTGCCGGAGGCGGCTCGGTAATGCTTCGTGAGATACGTAAAACCTCATTTACACAATCAACAAGAAAACCAATGATTTTATTTTCAAGTTCAACCACAACAATTCTACTTTCAACACTTGACTCGATGCTTACCATTCCGAGTCTCTTCCGTAAATCTATCACAGGGATTACCTTGCCACGCAGGTTAATTACACCTTCTACAAAGTGCGGAGCGTTCGGAACGCGTGTGATTTCTACAAGTCTGATAATTTCCTGAACTTTCAGAATGTCAACTCCAAACTCTTCTTCACCGATATTGAAGCTTACAAGCTGTAGGATATCATCCTTTTGTTCTTTACTGTACGTATCATTTAAATTTGCCATATAGTAACCTTTTTATTTTTACATATTTTAAAAGTATGATTATTTTTTGAATCTGCAAAAATAAAATTTATAAAATGAATATTTATTCAATTTTTTTATTTTTGTGGTTTAAAAACCTCTTCTTCAATTTCAGGATTGATTTCATAGTTTGATTTCATAGTAATTACGAAATTAGGAGTTCTTGTTACCTGAACAGTTGGTAGCTTAATACCCTGAAAATCCTGATAATCACTATAAGAAATACTCCAGATTTCCGACATGCCAATTCCGCTGTCTATTAAAAATTCCTCTTTTTCTAATAGATAATTGTCCGCGTTGAAATAATATGTTTTATCGCTTCCGGTTTCACTTGTTGCCATAAGCAAAATAGAATTGCCCTGCTTGCCCTGTACTTCCAGTTTGTAACTATACTTCTGAAGAGTTAAAATAGGAAATATTTCAGCATCAAAAAACATTCGCTTTTTATCATCGCCTTCCTGTATAATTGATTCTTGGTCTCCCTGAGATGACCAGGCATTTTCACCATCAACCCAAACCTGACTTTTGAAAACGTTGAAATCAGAAACGTTATATAATTTATTTGGTAGTTTTTTCTGAGAAAGTACCTGCCCCTGGAGCATCTGACCACCGACATTCAATTCAGCTTCACTTATAACATTCAATGAAGTAATCTTTTCAACATTGGATTTTCCACCTATAGCCTTTTCGTATCTGTTTATTAAATCTTTTGCCGATAAAGATATTTTTTCTGTTTTTCCATCTTTACCACTTAGGGCATTCAGGTCTAAATCATATTTAAAAACAATTCCGTATTTTTCAAGTTCGGAAGCTATAGCCGGTTCTCCGACAACAATGATTTGAGCATTATCAGGATTAATATAGCTTTTAACAGCAGTTGTTATGTCATTAGGAGTCAGCGACTTAATTTTTGATGCGTAAGTTTTTATTTCATTGATTCGTTTTCCGTAAAATTCTTCATTCTGAATAAGCGAAGCGATGAATAAACTGTTTTCAAATGACATATTATAATTTCCCAGCAAAGAAGTCCGCACTCTTTCAAGTTCTTCGGATTTAGGTGAGTTGGAGATTATATCATTTAACTCTGAAATTACAAGTGCTATTGATGAATCTGTTTTTGCTTTAGCAACTTCAGCAACGGCAGCAAATCTGTTTGCAAATTTAGTAGAAGTGTGAAATCCGTAAGGAGAATATGTAAATGAATACTTTTCTCTTAATGTTTGATATAATCTTCCATTTGATCCGCCAATCAAAGCTGAAGCGAGTTTTAACCTTTCCAAATCAATATGATTGTAGGGAATTGTATTAGTGGTAATAATAATGGAAGACTGAGCAGAGCCACTGCGATTGACAAAATATATACCTTTTGGCATTGGTGTAGCTTCAGGTACATTGATAGCAGGAACTTCAGATTTTGACCAATTCTTGAAAAGTTCCTCAAGTTTTTTAACTATTATATCAGGGTCAACATCACCAACTACTGCAATAGATGCATTATTTGGTTTTGTCCATAATTTGTGGAATTCTTTAAGGTCATTAACGTTAATAGAATTTACACTTTGTTCTGTTTTCCTTTGTGCATAAGGGTGGTCTTTTCCGTAAACTGCTATCCTTGAAAGAGCCTGAGCAAGCTCACCGGAATTAGATTTTTCAAATTGCAGACCTGCAAGAGTTTGCTGCTGAATTTTGAGGAATTCCTGCGTATCAAATTTTGGATTCAATAAAATATCCGCCATAACATCAAGTAATGTGGATTCGTATTTTTTTAAGCCTTCAGCATAAATAGTCCAGTAATCGCTCGTTGCGCTACTTGAAAGTGTTGCCCCCATTCCGTCAATAATTTCTGCAATATCGCCTGCACTTCGCTTTTGGGTTCCTTTGGTCAGCATTGATGTAGTTAATTCTGCGACACCTGCTTTCGTACCCTCAACACTTGCTCCGCCGAAAATCATCAATCTGAATGATACTACAGGTTGTTCTTTGTCCTGAATGACATAGACTTTAAGTCCGTTTTCGAGTGTATTAACAATATAATCAGGGAATTTGAAACCTGTTTCCTCAAGTGGCTCAGGCATTAAATCAGGATTAAAGTCTTTTGCAAGTAAACTTATGTTTACAAATAATAAAGTTATAAATAAAAATAATTTATACATTTTCAATTTCTCCCTATTTTTGAGATTCAGGTTTGTAAATTAAAACTACCTTATTATTTGTATTAAGGTAAACTTGAGCTGCTTTCATAATATCTTCTTTTGTAACACTCATATATTTTTCGAGCTCGGAATTAATAAGTCCCGGGTCATTATAATAACTTTGGAAACTTGCAAGTTCTCTTGCTTTATTTGATGCAGATTTCTTACTGCAAACAAAACCGGCTTCAAAAATTGCTTTCGCTTTTTCAAGCTCATCGTCCGATATACCTTGCTTAACAATTTTATCTAATTCCTCATAAAACAAACTTTCAACTTTTTTTATACTTTTGCTTTGTCCGGGTACACCTACAAAAAGCATAACTCCCGCTTTTTCGAGTGGTATCATATTGAAATTTGCTGCAACAGCTTCCTGCTCGGTATCAACAAGTCTTTTGTATAATCTTGAGCTTTCTCCTGAAGAGAGAATTTCAGAAAGCAAACTTATTGGGTAATAGAGTGAATCAACCAGTGCAGGACCTCTGTAGCCTATAAAAATTGCAGGCATTTGAGCGAGCTTGTCGCTTACTTCATGTCTAATTTCACCTTCCAATGGCGGCATATTAAATACTTCACGTTTTGGTAGTGATACAGGCTCTATACCGGCAAAATATGAATCCACATATTTTTGTGCAAGGGTAATATCGAAATCGCCTGAAATTACTAAAGTAGCATTATTAGGCTGATAGAAATTGTTGTAAAAATCTCTGAACTGCCCGATTGTAGCTTTAGCAATATGTTCCTCAGCGCCAATAGGAGTCCATGAATATGATCCATCTTTAAACAGCGTTGCCATCATTCTGTCAAGCATATCGCCATAGGGCTGGTTCTCAGTTCTTTGCTTTCTTTCTTCCTGAATTACTCCACGCTGGGTTTCCACTCCGATGGTGTCAACATTCAGTTTGCGAAGCCTTTGGGATTCAATCCAAAGTGCAAGTGGTAACTGATTTGCAGGAAGATTAATATAATATACTGTTTCATCAAATGAAGTGTGAGCATTTAAATTGCCACCTGCATTTTGAATTAAGCGGTCAAGCTCTCCGCGCTGAATTTTATCGGTTGATTCAAACATCAGATGTTCGAAAAAATGTGCAAAACCGGTCATCGAGGGATTCTCATCCTTTGAGCCTACTTTATAGTGCATAATTGTTGATACAACCGGTGCGGTTTTATCAATATGATAAATTACAATAAGTCCGTTTGGAAGCGAATCTTTGTGAAATCTGATTGGGTTGAAACTGCTTACTGATGCTGATAATGAGATACTCATTGACAGAAAAATAGCAGAAATCAATGTTAATAAAATTGATTTTCGGCTTAGTCCATAATTCATTTATTTGACTCCGTAATATTGTTTATGACATTATTAATACGAAAAAAAAAGAGAAAAGTTAATTTTAAATTTTAACAAACTTCAAAAATACCACATTTTATTGAAAAGGTAATGTAAGTTTTTAGTAAACATCTAATTATTGTCATCAGGAAGTTTTGGCTCTGCCATAATAACTGTTTCTTTCGATACAACCACAGCTCCGACATTAGCACCTTTCGGTTTGCGTACATACTTTTTGAAAGTCCATATAACGGGCACATATTTAGCATTTCTTGCACCTGAATAGAAAGCAGTAATTTCGGCTGCACGCTGCAAAATGTTCTTAGGTGGCTTTTCTTCTTTATCCATCCTGATAATAGTATGAGAGCCGCTTGAACCTCTTGCATGAAGCCATACATCATTCTGATTGGCGAATTTCATTGTAAGCTCGTCATTATTTGAGGCATTTTTTCCGGCATAGAGAACATATCCTTCGCCGAGTTCAAACTTTCTGAATTTTTCTTCCATTGTCATTTTTTTAGTATTAACTCTTTTTCCTGTTGATTGTTTAATTGTACCTTCAAATCGGGTTAAATCTTTAAGACGGTTTACTTTAGATAAATCATCATTCTTTTGTCTTACAATTTTTAACTTATCAATCATTTCAGGCAATCTTTTCTTGCGAATTTTTATATCTTCCTGAGTAGAATGCGCTTTATCGAAATATTTTTTAGCATTTTCAATTAAATTCAGTTTTGGGTCAATTTTGATATTAAATGAATTGCCTGACCAATCTGCCACTTCAATTGATTCTCCAAACTTGCCTTTACATTCAGGATGAGACAACAGAAGCTCAGCCCAAAGCCTGTAATCTGCCATCCTTTTTTCAGCCGATTCGATATCCTGCATATTTTCAATAGCTTTTTCGAGTTTGCGCTGCTGCTTATCCAGAAAGTTTTTGATTTTGCTGTATTCTGCACTGAATCTACTTTCAATTATATCAGAAACATTTCTTTTGTGAACTGCTTCAGAAACACTATCATGATTGGATTTCAATTCGTAACCGCATAATTTTACAGGCGACATAATATTTTTGCCGCTACTATTTTCGAGCACAAAAAAATGATTCGAGCTTTCAAGTTCATTTTTCAATTCGTCTGAAATGCGTAATATTGCATCAAACTGATTTGCATTTAGATCACTGATTTGCATTTCCGGTTTGATCGTGCCATCGCTCAAGCGATGAAAAACTTCACTTGCGTAAGTATTTCCAAACAAATATTTTGAATTTGCAATAGCTGATTTGATCTTAGTATCAGAAGGAAAATCACTTACATTTTTTTGATGTTCTTCAGGCGGCATGAATGCTGATTCGGTTTGATACTGACCGGCTTTGAATGAATCAATAATTAGATTATCACTGTTCAATACCAGAAAGTTACTGTAAACCCCGCCAAATAATACAGCATAAACTGTGCTATGCAGAAAATTGATTTTGATTATTCGGCTTTTTCCCAAAACTTCAGCCGATTGTAGAATATCACCCTCTAAACTTTCGAGAAGTGCTACAGAATTTTTTCCGGCTCTGCGAAATTTTGGTTGTAAAAAAATAGAATCATATTTTCCATCAGCATTGAAAATTATATAGTTTTCCCTTTTGCCGTCATTAAGTCTTATTATTAATTCATCCTTTTCCTGCGAAAAGCATTCATCAACAACACAGCCCGCAAGGGTTTCAATCTCGCGGGCTATATGCAGTAAAGTATAATAATTTCTAACCATATAGAGAATTATTCAATATTCTGAATCTGCTCTCTGATTCTTTCTAACTCTTCTTTTACAGTTACGATCAACTGTGAAATCTGAGCATCATTAGCTTTATTACCGATGGTATTTACTTCTCTTCCCATTTCCTGAAGTAGGAAATTGATTTTTCTGCCGGATGGTTCAAGAGATTTAACCGTTTCATAGAAAAAAAGAAAATGAGAATTAAGCCTTACCACTTCTTCGGAAATGTCAAGTTTATCGGCTAAAAGCACCATTTCAGTTTGAAGTCTCTGCTCGTCGTATTCATCACTTTCAAAGAGCTGGGCTATACGCTGCCTTAATCTCTCGCGTTCAGCCGGAATTTTCTCAAGACCTAACTTAGAAACTTTCTCGACTAATTCTGTAACATTTCTCATTCGGTTCATTATATCCTTCATAATCTGCTGACCTTCTTTCTTCTGCATATTATCAAGATTTCGAACAGAATTTGTTACAGCATTCTTAACTACATTCATAATTAATTCTTCGTCTTCGCCTTCAGTTGTAGCGATTATTTCATCAGAAAATTTTAGCAAATGTTCTATTGAAACATTCTGCTTGATTTTCAGCTTTTTTCTGATGTTATTTAAAGAATTATAAATGTTTCTGGCAGCATCTTCTTTTATTGAAAAATTACCTGTTGCAGCAGAGGACTCAACGTTTATGTTGACTGTTAAAGTTCCTCGTGATACAGTACGTCTAAGTAATTCTCTGACTTCATACTCACGATGCTGAATATTCCTTGGCATTTTGCAATTGATATCAAGATATCTGCCGTTTAAGCATTTAAGCTCAACAGTGGCGTGAATGCCGTTTTCGTTTACTTCAGCCTTGCTGAAGCCTGTCATACTTTTTATCATATTAAAAAGCTCAAAATTTTATATAATTATTATTTAATGATTTTATTTGAAAAATCATGGTTTTCAATTTTATTAATTTAAACCAGCACTAAGCTGATTACTAATTTATCTGATAGCTTTAAATCCAAATTCAATTTCATCTGCAACTCTCTGATAAACTTCCTCGAAAGTCCCGACACCGTTGATTTTTGTACCACCATGTAAAGCACTATATTTACCTATAACCGGCACCGTACGTTTTTCGTGTTCCTGCAATCTCTTGATAATAGTAGAAATATTGGAATCATAAGGCATACTGGAATCAGTGGAACTTCTTTGTTCCAGACGACGAATTAATTCTAAAATCGGTACTTCAATTTCGATTACTTTTGTTATTGATGAAGTATGTTTTCTGAGTAAACCATCTAAAATATATGACTGAACAAGCGTTCGCGGGAAACCTTTGAAAATAAATCCCTTTTGGTCATTTATCACACTTAGTTTCTTTTCGATCAACTGTACCACTATTTCATCAGGTATCATCTGCCCAACCTCATCAGAAGAGAGCTGTCCCTTTTCATGCATCTCGAGAATTTTTTTGCCAATTTTAGTATTATCGTTTACTTCCTTAACAAGGAGCTGACCTGTAGATATAAATTCAAGGTTATATTGCGCTGCAAGAGCTTTACCAATAGTTGACCTGCCACTGCCCGGATATCCGAATAAAACAACATTGAGAAGACTTTTACTTAATTCTTGTTTAACGATTTTAGTAATATCAATTTTTACATCATCAATACCATTTCTACCATCAACTTCATAATAAATACCTTTGTCTTTGTAAAACTGAAGCACAGGAATTGTTTTTTCGTAATATTCTTTAAGTCTGTTACGGATTACAGTATCATTATCGTCGGATCTACCTGAGGTAATTCCACGGTTTAATAGTCTTGTAACAGATTCCTCCTTTGGAACTTCTATGCTGATTAAACAATTGAGTTGTGTGTTTAGCTTTAGCATAAGTCCTTCAAGAATATAGGCCTGAATGTAAGTTCTCGGAAAACCGTCAAAAAGAAATCCGTTGTATCCCGGATTATCTATTATTGATTTTTCAATTATCTGAACAATTATTTCATCCGAAACAAGTCCACCTTGTGCAATTATACTTTTGACTTCATTTCCAATAGCAGAACCATCAGCAATTTCTTTTCTGAGTAAATCACCGGTTGAGATGTAAAAAAGGTTATACTTTTTTACTAAAAATTCAGACTGAGTACCTTTACCTGCACCAGGGGGACCAAACAAAGCTAAATTTAACATTGAAAAATCTCTTAATATAAAAGAATATGCAGTTCAGTTATTCACTAAATCTCAAACTTAATAGAACTGCCTGAAAATAAGTATCTTAAAATAATTTCCAAGAGAAGAATTTATCTGCAAAATATTGTTTTTGAGATAATTTATTTAGAAAATCAAGCAAAAAATAATATTAGTATAGAAAAAAAGTAAAAAAAAGTAAAAAAAAGTAAAAAAATATTTTGGTATTAAATAAAAAAGTATTACTTTTGTAAGCTCGTTTGAGGGGCAGATACCGAAGCGGTTAAACGGGGCAGACTGTAAATCTGCTAGGGAATCCTTACGGAGGTTCGAATCCTTCTCTGCCCACAAAAATACAGGACTTTGACAATCTATGCGGGAGTAGCTCAATTGGTAGAGCATCAGCCTTCCAAGCTGAGGGTTGCGAGTTCGAGTCTCGTCTCCCGCTCTGAATGAGTCTGTCAGCCACGAGGCATTTAGCATAATCGGAGCATATTCGGTTGTGCATACTTTATTTTAAGTAAATTTAAATGCCGGTATGCTGATGTAGCTCAGCTGGTAGAGCACGTCCTTGGTAAGGACGAGGTCACGGGTTCAAGTCCCGTCATCAGCTCAATATTTAGAGCATACGGGTGTAGCTCAATTGGTAGAGTAGTGGTCTCCAAAACCATTGGCTGCGGGTTCAAGTCCTGCCACCCGTGCGATTTAATGTACTTTATAGTGCAATTTTTTATAAACTAATGTAACAAGTCATGGTTGCAAAAATAAAGAAGTTCGTTAACGAAGTTGTGGCTGAAATGAAGAAAGTTTCATGGCCATCTAAAGAGCAATTACGTGAATCAACTGTGGTGGTTATTGTTGTAACCGGCATCATCACTTTATTCACTTTCATCATTGATGAAATAATGACCCTGATTGTAAAATCAATTTTTTAATTTGAATATTAATAATGGCTGAACCTACTAATATATCACAATATGAAAGTCACGAACCTAAATGGTACGCTATCAGAACTTTTACAAGCCACGAAACTAAGGTTAAAACGGCGATTGAGTCTGAATCCAAAAGATTAGGTTTGGAAGATAAGATATTTGAAGTAATAATCCCTCAGGAAACAGTTTTTGAGGTTCGTAACGGCAAACGTCGTACGAGAATTAAAAATTTTCTGCCGGGATACATTATTATTCATGCCATTTTAGATAGAAAAATAAAAGATGTTATTACTCAAATTCCTTCTATTGTCAGTTTTGTCGGCAGAAGAAATGAACCGGTACCACTTCAGCTCAGTGAAATTGAAAGAATAATTGGCAGAGTTGAAGAACGTAAAGATATTACTACTGTGGAAACAAGTTTTGCTCCAGGTGATCCGGTTAGAGTAATTGAAGGTCCGTTTAACACATTCAACGGTACAGTAAAAGAAGTTAACATCGAAAAACAAAAATTAAAAGTTGAAGTTGGTATCCTCGGTCGTAAAACACCGGTAGAGCTTGACTTTAACCAAGTGGAATTAGAAATTTAATTTTAGAATTTTATAAACTGATTAATTATGGCAAAAAAAGTATTAGGAGCGTTTAAATTACAATTAAAAGCCGGTGAAGCTACAATGGCTCCTCCTGTCGGACCTGCATTTGGTCAACGTGGTTTGAACGGTATGGAATTTGTCAAGCAGTTCAATGGTAAAACTGCAAAACAGCAGGGTACGATTTTTCCCGTTCTTGTTACTTTCTTTAGTGACAAGAGTTTTTCTTTTATTATTAAATCCCCGCCGGCATCAGTTCTTCTGAAGCAAGCAGCAGGTATTAAAAGTGGTTCCAAAGAATCAAACAAAGTAAAAGTTGGAAAAGTAACTACTAAGCAGCTTGAAGAAATAGTTGAAATCAAAAAAGAAGATCTCAACTCATTCGAATTATCTGCTGCTGTCAGCATGATTGCAGGTACTGCAAGAAGTATTGGCTTAGTTGTTGAAGACTAAGATTTATTAACTAAATATTTGTACAAACAAAATGAAGAAAACTGGCAAAAGATATGCGGCGCTTCTGAAAAACTATGATGTTGAATCATCCTATGAGTTAGGTGATGCAGTTAACATAGTCAAGAAGAATGCTACCGCAAAATTTGATGAATCTTTCGAGATATCAATCAATCTTGGTGTAGACCCGAGAAAAGCCGACCAGATGGTAAGAGGTACTGTTTCTCTTCCTCATGGTACCGGTAAAGATGTTCGCGTTCTTGTACTCGCGAAAACACCCAAAGACCAGGAGGCGCTTGACGCGGGTGCCGATTATGCAGGATTGGATGAGTATATTGAAAAAATTAAAGCCGGCTGGGCTGATGTTGACGTGGTTGTAGCGACTCCAGACGTAATGGGTGAAGTCGGTAAATTAGGTCGTATTCTTGGTCCACGCGGTCTCATGCCCAATCCAAAAGTCGGAACAGTAACTTTCGACATTGCAAAAACAGTCGGTGAGCTCAAAGCTGGTAAAATTGAATATCGTGTTGACAAGACAGGAAACATTCATGCCGCTATAGGTAAATGCTCATTCTCCGCAGAAAAAATTATTGACAATGCTAATACATTTTATGCAAGCATTGTTAAAGCAAAGCCTTCTACTGCAAAAGGTAAATATATTAAACACGTTGTGTTTAGTTCAACTATGAGTCCTGCAGTTATTGTAAAGGATTCTACATTCAAACTAGATTAAATTTGTCTATTACGCACTTTAACGGCAGCATGCTTCTCCTTCGGTCAAATTCTGATTGTTGGTTGCTTCCGGGTGTATAAATAATTAATACGGTTACATAATGATAACAAGAGAAAGAAAACAACATATTGTTGACGGGTTGGTTGAATTGCTAGATAATGCCACCGGGGTCTATCTCGTTGATTTTACTTCTATGACTGTAGCGGAATCATATAAATTCCGAAAAGTGATAAACGAAAAAAAACTGGTTTACAGAGTTGCTAAAAATACTCTGATAGACCGTGCTGTGGAAAAAGTTGGTAAATACAGTGTACCTGCTGAAAATCTTATCGGTCAGACCGGTTTGGTAATCAGCTATGATGACCCGACTGAACCTGCAAAAGTCATAAAAGAATTCTTCGAGAAAGGCGATAAGCCAAAACTTAAAGGTGCGTTTGTTGAAGGGCAATATTATCCAGGCTCCGAGCTTAAGACAATTGCAGCACTGCCAAGCAGAGCTGACCTTGTAGCCGGTATTCTGGGCAGTCTTAATTCGCCTGCTTCCGGCATCGTTGGTGCTATAAATGCTGTTATGCGTGATGTTGCATCATTGGTTGAAGAAGTCGCAAAAAAACAAAATAATGCGGCATAAATTAATATAATTTTGTAAATTAAATTTTTTGAGAGATATAAAAATGTCAGAAAAAGTAGAAAAATTAGTAGAAGAAATCGGCTCACTTACACTTGTTGAAGCCGCTGAGCTTAAGAAAGCTTTAGAAGAAAAATTCGGTGTTACTGCAGCTGCTCCAATGATGATGGGCGGTATGATGCCGGCTGCGGCTGCTGAAGCTGCTCCTGCAGCTGAAGAACAAACTGAATTCGATGTAGAATTAACTGAAATAGGCGGAAATAAACTTAATGTTATTAAGGTAGTTCGCGAAATTACAGGTATCGGTCTTAAGGAAGCTAAAGACTTAGTTGAAGCTGCTCCTAAAGTAGTTAAAGAAGCTGCAGGAAAAGACGAAGCTGCAGAGCTTAAGAAAAAACTTGAAGAAGCAGGTGCTAAAGTTACACTTAAGTAGCTTAACACAATATATACAATTGGGGAAGGCGGATATTCCGCCAGCCCCTTTTGTCGTTTAAAAGTTAAAACAGAATTTATAAGTTATTTAATATATTAATCATAGATTTAACTATATTATTTTATTGATGATTACAAAAAAAACATTCAGGGATTTTATGACTTTCCTTTCAATCAGAAAGAAAAGTCATAAAATCCTTTTATTATATCCCAAGCAATTACAGGAGGTGCTCTATGGAACCCGGTGAAAATTTTGAAGAGTTTGAAAATTTAGGCACCAGCGCTTTGTTGGAACATTACAAAGACTATGACAGTGGTGAGATGAAGCTTCTTGAAAGCGATGACGGCATTGTCAGACTTCGCCGTAGAATAAATTTCTCACGCTCTAAAGCTACTTGCGATTATCCTGATCTTTTGAGTATTCAGCTAGATTCATACAAAGAATTTTTACAGGAGCATGTGCCTCCATCCAAACGTCTTAACCTTGGACTACAGGCAGCTTTTAATATCAATTTCCCTATTGAAGATGCTTCTTCAATATTTCAGCTTGATTTTGTTGAGTATTCAATTGAAAAACCTAAATACAGTGAAGATGAATGTCGTGAGCGCGAACTTACGTTTGCAAAACCATTGAAAGCAAAACTCAGACTCTCCAGTAAAGCTGAGAAAGGCTCCGAAGATTACATCGAATCAGTCGAACAGGAAGTTTATTTAGGTAATATTCCTGCCATGACCCCTAGAGGCACGTTTATGATTAACGGAGCCGAAAGAGTAATTGTTACCCAAATTCACCGTTCTCCTGGTGTGTTTTTTGATGATGCAGTGCATCCGAACGGTACAAGAATTTATACTGCAAGAATTATACCTTTCCGTGGCTCATGGATTGAATTTACTACTGATATTCATGATGTAATGTATGCCTATATTGACAGAAAGAAAAAATTCCCTGTTACTACTTTATTACGTGCCATTGGTTTCTCTTCAGATGAGGATATACTACAATTATTTGAATTATCTGAGGAATATGAACCATCAGTTATTGACGAATCCTTCCTTGGAAGGAGAATTGCTTCTGATGTTGTTGATTTAACAACAGGCGAAATCATATCCACACGCGATATGTTCATTACTGAAGAGTTGATAAAGCAAATTAGTGAAACTGAGGTATTACCTCTCAGAATTTATAAGTCTTATGACCCAACTGAAGAGCCTGTCATAGCTAAAACTTTGACTAAAGATACAGCTCGTAATCGTGAAGATGCGCTTGAAGTTATTTATCGTCAGCTTCGTTCCAGTGAACCACCTGATATCGAAACTGCTGAAGCGCTTCTTGATAAACTCTTCTTCAACCCAAAAAGATATGACCTTGGTACTGTTGGAAGATTTAGAATAAACGAAAAATTAGCTCTCAAAATTCCGATTGAAGAAACTACTCTTACTACTGAAGATTTTGTTTCAATTATTAAGCATCTTATTCATTTACATGACAACAAGATATCAGGTGATGATATTGACCATCTTGGTAATCGTCGCGTACGTACTGTTGGAGAGCAGCTTAATTCACAGTTCAATGTCGGACTTTCCCGAATGGCAAGAACTATAAGAGAAAGATTAAGTATTCACGACGGTGAAAATTTAACTCCGTCGGAGCTTGTCAATGCCCGTACAATCAGTTCTGTAGTTAACCAGTTCTTTGGTACAAATCAGCTGTCACAGTTTATGGATCAGACTAATCCTCTTTCTGAACTTACACATAAACGCAGAACTTCGGCTCTCGGTCCCGGTGGTCTTACACGCGAACGTGCAGGTTTCGAGGTGCGTGACGTTCATTATACACATTATGGAAGACTTTGTCCGATTGAAACTCCTGAAGGTCCAAACATCGGCTTGATTTCTTCACTTGCTATGCATGCTCAAATAAATTATTTAGGTTTTATTGAAACTCCTTACAGAAAAGTTGTAAATGGAAAAGTTACTGATGAAATTGAATACTTGCCTGCAGACAAGGAAGACGGATTAATTGTAGTTCCTGCTTCCACACCTACAGACCAGGACGGTAATTTGGTTGGTGAAAAACTAAGAGCAAGACGCTCCGGCGACTTTGTGCTTGTTGATGCATCACAAGTAAATTATATTGATATTTCAACTGACCAGATTACATCACCTGCTTCCTCTCTGATTCCATTTCTGGAACATGATGATGCCAACCGTGCACTTATGGGATCTAATATGCAACGTCAGGCAGTACCATTGCTTCGACCACGAGCTCCGATTGTAGGTACCGGTATGGAAGCAAAAGTTGCCAAAGATTCCCGTACACTTTTGCTTGCTGAAAGAAGCGGTGTAGTAGAATATGTTTGTACTGAATATATAACTGTAAGATATGATGATAATCGTTCAGAAGAAGAAAAATTAGTTTCTTTTGATTATAAAGATGTTGTTACTTATCACATGATGAAGTTCTTCAGAACTAATCAGGATACTTGTATTAATCAGCGCCCTATTGTTTCTGTCGGTCAAAAAGTAATCAAAGGTCAGCCACTTGCTGATGGCGCATCAACAGATAAAGGGGAACTTGCACTCGGACAGAATGTTATGGTAGCATTTATGCCTTGGCGTGGTTATAATTTTGAGGATGCGATTATTATTTCCCGTCGTATGGTAGCCGAAGATATATTTACCTCAATTCATATTGAAGAATTTACACTTCAGGTTAGAGATACTAAACGTGGTGAAGAAGAATTTACCCGTGAAATTCCCAATGTAAGTGAAGAGGCTACTAAAGACTTAGATGAAAGTGGAATTGTAAGAATTGGCGCCAAAATTAATGAAGGTGATATTCTAATTGGTAAAATTACACCAAAAGGTGAAACTGACCCAACTCCTGAAGAAAAACTTCTCAGAGCAATTTTCGGTGATAAAGCCGGTGATGTTAAAGATGTATCGCTTAAAGCAACACCCGGTTTGAAAGGGGTGGTAATAAATACAAAATTATTTACTCGTCGCTTGCTTACTATGGATAAAGATACCCGTGCTTTGGAAAAGAAACGTCAGGACCAAATTACTAAACTTGAAAAAGATACTTTGAAAGCTTTGGATAATGATTGTGTTACTCGTTTATCAAGTATGCTTGATGGTCAAAAAATTCTCGGTTTAAGACTTCAAAATGGTGTATCTGTTTTCAGAGCCGGAAGTAAAATAACTTCAAAGGATGTTTTTGCAAAATATGATGAAGGAATTCTTAAACCTGATATTATTGATACTGATCAGGCGATTTTATCTGATGAAGAACAGAATACAAAACTTGTACAGATGATATCTAATTTCATAAACAAGCGTAATGACGATAAAAGTAATTTCAGAGCTGAAAAGAACAAACTTGCAGCCGGCGACGAACTTCAGCCCGGCATCCTTCAAATGGCAAAAGTATATGTCGCAAAGAAACGCAAACTACAGGTTGGTGATAAAATGGCTGGTCGTCATGGTAATAAAGGTATCGTTTCAAAGATTGTAAATCCTGAAGATATGCCATTCCTGCCCGACGGAACGCCTGTTGATATAGTACTTAACCCGCTTGGTGTACCATCTCGTATGAACCTTGGTCAGCTTTATGAAACAGCACTTGGCTGGGCAGGCGTTAAACTTGGAACATTCTTTGCAACACCAATTTTTGATGGTGCGACATGGGATCAGGTTGGTGATTATCTCGAAAGAGCCGGTTTACCAAGAGACGGCAAATCTGTTCTTTATGATGGCAGAACTGGTGATAGATTTGATGAGAAAGTCACAATTGGAGTAATCTATATGCTAAAACTTGCTCACCTTGTTGCAGATAAACTTCACGCACGTTCGATTGGACCTTACAGTTTAATTACTCAGCAGCCACTCGGCGGTAAAGCTCAATTTGGTGGTCAGCGTCTTGGTGAAATGGAGGTATGGGCACTTGAAGCTTATGGTGCTGCTCATACACTTCAGGAGATGTTAACTATGAAGAGCGATGACGTAGCTGGTAGAGCCAAGATGTACGAAGCTATTGTCAAGGGTGATAATATGCCTGATCCGAATATTCCTGAATCTTTCAACGTACTAGTGCGTGAGTTGCAGGGATTGTGTTTAGATATTCACATTGAATAATACCTTAACATGGCAGAGATTTAATAATCCTTGCAATTAATACTGAAAAAGAATAATATATAATTGAAAACTCATAGATTTAAGGAGTGATTCCATGCAATCAATGTCAATACCGAGGAGAGGATTCAGGCAGATATCCATTAAAATCGCCTCACCGGACGATATTCTTAATCGTTCACATGGTGAAGTTACTAAGCCTGAAACTATAAACTACAGGTCATTCCGTCCGGAAAAGGATGGTTTGTTCTGCGAAAAGATTTTCGGTCCTATTAGAGATTGGGAGTGCGCTTGCGGTAAATACAAAAGAATAAGATATAAGGGTATAGTTTGCGATAGATGTGGAGTCGAAGTTACCCAAAAATCTGTACGCCGCGAAAGAATGGGACATATTATGCTGGCTGTACCTGTTGTACACATTTGGTTTTTGAGAACCTTGCCAAGCAAAATTAGTGCTATTTTAGGTATGCCAACCAAAGATATTGAAAGAATAGTTTATTATGAATCTTATATTGTAGTTCAGCCGGGAAAAACAGGCTTGCAAACCAAAGACTTGCTTACTGAAGAACAGTATTTGGATATTTTGGATTCTCTTCCTAAAGAAGATCAACTTCTTGATGATGAAGACCCAAACAAATTTATTGCTCTCATAGGTGGCGAAGCAGTTAAAGAATTGCTTAAAAGAGTTGACCCCGAAAAGCAATATATAACTTTAAAAGAAATTTTAAAAGGTGAAACATCTCAGCAGAAGAAAGCAGATTTACTCAAAAGACTAAGAGTTCTTGATGCTTTTAAAAACAGTACTAAAGCCAATACTCCTAATGAACCAAGCTGGATGGTGCTTGATGTAATTCCTGTTACTCCTCCTGATTTGAGACCTCTTGTTCCGCTGGAAGGCGGAAGGTTTGCAACCTCTGACTTGAATGACCTATACAGAAGAGTTATAATCAGAAATAACAGACTTAAGAGATTAATAGATATTAAAGCTCCCGAAGTAATTCTTCGTAATGAAAAAAGAATGCTTCAGGAAGCCGTAGATGCACTTTTCGATAATAGTCGTCGCTCAGTTAGAAGTGAATCACAGCGAGCTTTGAAATCTCTTGCTGATACTTTGAAAGGTAAAACAGGTCGTTTCCGTCAGAATCTTCTTGGTAAACGCGTGGATTATTCAGGGAGGTCGGTAATCGTAGTAGGTCCCGAATTAAGAATACACGAGTGCGGGCTTCCAAAGGATATGGCTGTTGAACTGTTCAAGCCTTTTATAATTAGAAGACTTATCGAACGCGGACATGTTAAGACTGTGAAAAGTGCAAAGAAGATGGTTGAACGCAAAACAAATGAAGTATGGGATATCCTCGAAAAAGTGATAGAAGGACATCCTGTAATGCTTAACCGCGCCCCTACACTTCACAGGCTTGGTATACAAGCTTTTCAGCCGAGACTGATTGAAGGTAAGGCAATTCAGCTGCACCCTCTTGTCTGTACCGCATTTAATGCTGACTTTGACGGTGACCAGATGGCTGTTCACGTTCCAATCAGTTATGAAGCACAGCTTGAAGCTATGCTATTGATGCTTGCTCCGCATAATATCATGCACACTCAGAATGGTGATACTATTACGGTTCCTTCTCAGGACATGGTACTCGGGGTTTATTACTTAACAAAACAACGCCCAGGCTGTCTGGGTGAAGGCAAGTCTTTTTCTTCAGCTGAAGAAGTTCAGATTGCCTATGACCAGGCAAAAGTTGAACTTCACTCAAGAATTCGTGTTCGTACTCATGGTCAGAGTATTGAGACTACTGTTGGCAGAGTGATTTTAAATGAAATTGTTCCTGAAGAATTAGGCTTTATCAATGAGCTTTTGACTAAAAACAGACTTCGCCAGATCATCGGTAATTGTTTTAGAAATGCTGGTCTTGCAAAAACTGTTGAATTCCTAGATGCGCTTAAAGACCTTGGATTCTTCTATGCGACAAAAGGTGGTTTATCGGTGAGCATTCACGACGTAGTTATTCCTGACCTCAAAAGAAGTATTATTTTAAATGCTCAGGGTAAGGTTGATAAAATCGAAGAAGCTTACCACAACGGTGTAATCAGTTCAGGTGAAAGATATAACAAAATTATTGATACATGGTCAACTGCTACAAATCTTGTAGCTGACAAACTATATTCTGAAATGCAAAAAGATAAGCAGGGATTCAATACATTCTGGATGATGCTCGATTCAAAAGCAAGAGGTTCAAAAGAGCAGATTCGTCAGCTTGCCGGTATGCGTGGTCTTATGGCTAAACCGAAAAAGTCGTTATCCGGCTCAACCGGTGAATTAATTGAAAACCCGATTATTTCAAACTTTAAGGAAGGACTTTCAATACTTGAGTATTTTATATCTACCCACGGAGCTCGTAAGGGTCTTGCCGATACTGCACTTAAAACAGCTGATGCCGGTTATCTAACCCGACGTCTGCATGATGTTGCTCAGGATGTTATCATTTCTGAAGCCGACTGTGGTACAATTCGTGGTGTTGAAATGACAGCACTCAAAGATGGCGAAGAAGTTAAAGAGCCTTTAACAGAGAGAATTGTAGGACGTACTGCTTTAAGAGACATTATTGACCCGATGACCGATGAATTAATTCTCAGAGGTGGCGGTTTGATTGATGAAGATGTTGCTGCTAAGATTGAATCTACTTCAATTGAATCTGTTTTGATTCGCTCTGTATTGACTTGCGAAAGCCGTAAAGGTGTATGTGCCAAGTGTTACGGACGTAACCTTGCTACCGGTCAGCTTGTTGATATTGGTGAAGCCGTTGGTACTATTGCTTCACAGTCAATCGGTGAACCCGGTACTCAGCTTACCCTTCGTACCTTCCATACCGGTGGTACAGCGGCTCTTGTTGCGTCACAATCTTCTGTTGTTGCTAAGTTTGATGGTATCATCAATTTTGAAAACATCAGAACTATCAGCTATGAAGGAGATGAAGGCACAATAACAATTGCAATCAGCCGTAGCGGCACGATACATATTGTTGATCCTGAAAGTAATAGAACACTTACTAAATACGATGTTACTTATGGTGCTGTACTTTCAGTCAATGACGGTATGCCGGTTAAGAAAGGCAGCGTTATTTATGAATGGGATCCATATAATGCTACAATCATTACTGAATTTTCGGGCAGAATTCGTTATCGCGATTTGTTGCATAATGTTACTTATCGTGAAGTAAACGATGAGCAGACCGGACACATCACTAAAATTGTTATGGATTCAAAAGATAGAACAAAAATTCCTACTATCGAAGTAATTGATGATACCGGAATGGTTCTCAAATCTTACAATATTCCGTCACGTGCTCAGTTGCGCGTTGATGATAATGATATTGTAGGTGTGGGTACGTCTTTAGTCAAAATTCCGAGGGACCTTGGAAGAACAAGAGACATCACCGGTGGTCTTCCAAGAGTAACTGAGCTTTTCGAAGCCCGATCACCTCAGAGTCCTGCGATTGTTTCAGATATTGACGGTATTGTTGCATTTGATAAGATGAAACGTGGTCAAAGAGTTGTTCTTGTCACCTCTCAGGACGGCAAAACCAAAATAGAATACAGTGTTCCTGTGGGCAGATATATTCTTGTTCAGGAAGGTGACTTTGTTCGTACAGGTGACAGATTGACGGAAGGTTCTATAAATCCTCACGACATTCTTAGAATTAAGGGCGCAAACGCTGTGCAGGAATATCTTGTAAACGAGATTCAGGAAGTTTATCGAATGCAGGGTGTGAAGATTAACGATAAGCATATTGAGGTTATCGTGCGTCAGATGCTCCAGAAAGTTAGAATTGTCGAATCGGGAGATTCTTCACTACTTGAAAATGATAATGTTGACCGTCAAAGATTCAATGATGAAAACCAAATTATCAAGAATATGGTTGTAATCTCTGATAAAGGCGAATCAAAATATAGTGAAGGTTATCTGACTCAACGTAAAAAAGTACGCGAAATAAATAATGACCTTAAGAAGAAAAATCTTCGAATTGCAGAGTTTGAACCTGCCGAGCCTGCTATTTCAGAGCCGATACTTTTAGGTATTACACAAGCTTCTCTTACTACTGAAAGCTGGCTGTCAGCGGCTTCTTTCCAGGAAACAACAAGAGTTCTTTCAGAAGCTTCAGTTGCTGCGAAGGTAGACCATCTTCAAGGATTAAAGGAAAATATCATACTTGGACAGTTAATACCTGCCGGTACAGGCTTGAGAGCTTATCAGGAAATGAACTGGACTTCTGATGTTGGTAATATTTTTGGTAAAGCGACTTATTCCAACGACAAAGACCCATTGGCAGATATTTCTGATGAAATTCAGGAAGAAATGGAAGCACATAATATTTCGGTGTAGTATTATTATATAATCTACAATTAAGCCGCTATCTTATAATTTAAGAAGCGGCTTTTTTATGACTTTTTGTCAGGTGTGATTAAAACAAAAGGCAGTATGGAACGTTATATATTATTCAAATTAAGAGGTGTTTTCAACAAGTTTTTTGAAATTTAAGGATATTTTTCTAATAATAAACTAAGGTCAAATAATAATAATGCTTAGGGTTTTCTTTGATTCAATTTGAACTTAACCATTTGACTTGATTTAATTATAAAACTTAAAAGAAAATTATTTGAAAAAGAAACAAAAGAAATTCTATGCAAATTTTAAATCGTATATCAAAAATATTTAAGGCAAATATTAATCAATCTGACTCAGGCTCTTACTCATTTAATAATGAAGATGAAGAGTTAAAAAGAATAATTGATGAGCTGAATTCTGAAAAAGTAAATAATAAAGAAAGAAATCAAAACCGAGAAAATTATTCATCATCGCCATTAAGTAAGTATTATAATATATTGGGATTAAGTCCAAATTCAACTATTGATGATATTAAGAATAATTATAAAAAATTGATGAAAGAATATCACCCTGACAGATTTGCAAAATTTGATGACAATACAAGAAAAAATGCCGAAAGAAAATCTCAGGAAATTAATGAAGCATATACCAAAATACGAAAAGAAAGAGGATTTTAGTAATGATGAAAAATTTCAAAGAAATAATTATTATTTTAGTCGTATCAATTGCTATAGGTCTTTTATATAATAGCTCGCAACCAAAACCACTACCATTGATTTATAAGAAAAAAGAACTGGCACAAATAAGTGACGATTTACTTTTTAATAGTGCCAATGGAAGCTCTTTCAGCTCAGATATATCTTTGAAAGATGAAGCTACTGTAACTTATGAACAGATGCTTAAAATTGTAGCCAGTGATGATTTTGTTATAGTGGATGCCCGTAGTAGCGATTTTCATGAGAAGAATAAAATTGGCAACGCAATTAATATCTTTCCGTATGATGATGAATCGGAAGTAATGAATAAAGTGCTTGACTTGCCAAGTGAAAAGACTATAATAGTATATTGCGATGGTGGGAATTGTGATTCAAGTCATAAAATTGCCGAAATTCTAATTAATTTTGGTTATAAAACGCATATTTATTCCGGTGGCTGGGATGAATGGTCCAAAAAACAAGGTGTTGAATAAAATAATATAGTCATGGAAAATTTTGACAAACAATTTATATCGGAAGTAAAAAAGCGATTTGGAATTATCGGGAGTTCGCCTCAAATAACGATTGCTATCGAGACTTTGCTTCAGGCTGCACCTACAGACTTAACTGTATTGATTACGGGTGAGACCGGAACCGGCAAAGAAGTTTTTGCGAATGCACTTCATGGTCTGAGTAATCGAAAAAATCAGCCTTTCGTTAGTGTAAATTGCGGAGCAATACCAGAGACACTTTTAGAGTCAGAATTATTCGGTAGTGAAAAAGGAGCATTCACAGGTGCTGTCGAGCAGAGGATAGGTTTTTTTGAAACAGCACATAAAGGCACTATCTTCCTTGATGAAATAGGGGAGATGCCTATTGGTACACAGGTTAAATTGCTAAGAGTTTTGGAGTCCGGTCAGTTTTCGAGGCTTGGTTCATCGAGTATGCACAAAGTTGATGTACGGATCATAGCTGCAACTAACAGAGATTTAGAAATTTTTGTGGAAGAAGGCAAATTTCGTCGGGATTTATTTTTTCGATTGAATTCTGTTCATATCAAACTGCCTGTATTGCGAAGTCACTTGCAGGATATACCCGAACTTGTTGACCATTTCGGCAAAAAAGTCTGTAAGAAATTGGGACTTGAATATAGCGGAATCACAAAAGATGCACTGAATATGCTTATGGGTATGCCTTGGCCAGGGAATGTCAGAGAGTTGAAAAACCTTGTTGAGACTATTATTACCCTTGAGAAAGGATATGTAATGACTCCTGAGGTTCTGCGAAAATATATCCCACCGGCACTTCCGGCTTATAATTCCCATGCAACTGTGGAAAATCAGTCACTTGTTTCTGTTTATCGTGATGAAGTTGCGTCAAATGAGTTACTTTTGATTTTCAAAACATTGCTTGATATAAAAAACGATGTAAGCGAAATTAAGCGAAATGTATTCAATTTGATGCTGCAAAGTGACAAAATTTATGATTCTGTAGACAATATTCAAATACAAAATGCTGATGAAATTAATACTCAGGACGATTTAGTGAACAATCTCGATAGTTTGAGGTTAGACGAAATTGAAAAGAGGATGATTGTGCTTGCACTCAAGCGTTCGGGTGGAAATCGAAGGCAAGCTTCCGAATCATTGGGAATAAGTGAAAGGACTCTTTACAGAAAATTGACAGATTTTGGCATTGAAATTTGACATTTTTCAATTTTTTTTTGATTATTCTAAAAAAAGAACATAATTTTGTAGTTCTGTAAAAATCCATTTGAGAAAATAAGTTATTGATGTTTTTAACGGAGTATTTAATTGAAACTAAATTGGGGTAAACTTCTACTGGTTATACTGCCGGTAGTTGCAGCAATAGCTGTGATGATACCAACATATCAGGCTTCACAGCTCGAAACCAAAGAGAAAGAATTTCGCAACAGAGCTTTAAAAGCCGGAAATTCTGAAGATTCTTTAGCAATAATTGAAGAGTTTAGAAGGCTTCACGGACAGGATTTAACTGATTTGAAGAAAAATCAGTTGAAACTTGGACTTGACTTGCGCGGAGGTATGTATGTAACTCTTGAAGCAGACATAGTTAAGCTTATTGAAGAAACAGCTCAATCTGAATCTATTGATGAGTTATTTATTGCTGTAATTAATAAAACTAAGGAAGATGCTGCAAGCACAGACCAGGATGGTTTGGATATCTTCCTCAAGAATTTCAATGAAATTGCCAGACCAAAAGGTAAGTCTTTGATATCTTATTTTGATATCGGTGATTTTAGAGATGCTTCTGAAGAAAAAATTATCGAAAGACTTCGCAAGAATGCAGACGATGCTATTGATCAGGCACAGGAAGTAATCCGTCAGAGAATTGACCAGTTCGGTGTTTCTGAGCCAAATATCCAGAAAGTCGGAACTAACCGAATTATTCTCGAACTTCCCGGAGTTGAAAATCAAGAGCAAATGCGCAACTTGCTTCAGACTACAGCACGTCTGGAATTCAATCTTGTTAAGAACAATGCAGATATCGTAAGAGCATTTACAAGAATTGATAAATTTTTAGCTGAACAGCTAAGAAAAAGAAGAGGCGAAGCACCTAAAGAGCCTACTGCAGTTGAACAAGCGGTTGAATCAATTGATTCTATAACCGTGGCAAGTCAGACGCCTGCAGACACTGCAACAGCTGAATCTGATACAACTGCTTTAGCTGATGGACAAAAGGCAAAAAGTGATACTACAAATCCTTATGAAGGTCTTTCTGAGGATGAAATCAGAAAAAAACATACTGAAGAACACCCTTTCACCACATTATTTGCTACATATTTTGTGCCTCCTCAGGAAAACGCTAGATGGGTAGAGTATTATTATACAACCGATGACGTGCCGACAGAAGGGGAGTTTTCATTCAGAATAATAAAAGATTCTATGGATAGATTCAATGAAATATTGAATCGTCCGGAAATTCGCTCATTCATTCCTATTGATTATAAAATAGTTGTTGAAGCTAAACCTGACAAGAGATTGCTCAAAGAATCCAACGTCGAGGTTTACGAATTCTACAGTCTCAAAAGAGATCCTGAATTAACAGGTGAAGTTATAACTGATGCATTGCAGTCATTCGACCCTACAACAAATGCTCCAATGGTTAATATGACCATGAATGACGAAGGTGCTGACCGCTGGGCAAGAATTACAGGTGCAAATCTTAAAAAAAGAATTGCAATTGTTCTTGACGAAAGAGTTTACTCAGCTCCTGTTGTTCAGGCAAAGATAACCGGTGGCAGGTCGCAGATTACCGGTATGGCAAACATGGAAGAAGCAAGACTTCTAGAAGTAGTGCTTAAAGCAGGTGCTTTGAAAGCTCCTGTTAAGATCATTGAAGAGCGTGTAGTAGGACCATCACTTGGTCAGGATTCTATTAATGCGGGCTTCCGAGCTTCTATGGCAGGTTTGATAATAGTTATTATTTATATGGTATTCTACTATAACAGAGCTGGTTTAGTTGCGGATTTCGCTGTATTACTTAATATCACACTTATCATATCAGTCCTTACAGCACTCAAAGGTACATTGACTTTGCCGGGCATTGCAGGTATAGTATTGACAATGGGTATGGCAGTTGATGCCAACGTACTTATTTTCGAACGTATTCGTGAAGAACTTGCTAAGGGGCGTTCGCTGCGTTCTGCGATTGACGAAGGTTTCGGTAAAGCATTGAGCGCGATTATTGACGGTAATATTACAACCGGTATTACAGCATTCATTCTTCTTGTATTTGGCAGCGGACCTATCCAAGGTTTTGCCACTACATTGCTTATCGGTATTTTGACTACTTTGTTTACAGGTATTTTAATCACCCGTGCATTACTTGAACTTCAGCTTTCCGGCGGCGCTACTAAATTTAGCTTCGGACAGCCTAAAGAAACTGCAACTGCATAATTAGGAAATTATTTAAGTAAGGAAATAAAATGCAATATTTTAGTAAAACAGATATAAACTTTGTAGGTGTAAGAAGAACTTTTGCTATGATTTCAATGATACTTGTTATACTTGGACTTGTCGCAACTTTCATTCTTAAACCGGTTTTGGGTATTGACTTTAAAGGTGGAGCAGAAATTGCACTTAATATTAGTGGCAATCCTTCAATTGGTGATGTTAGAGATATCATTGCAAATGCCGGAATCAAAGGTGCAGAAATTAAATCGTTCGGTGATGCAAATTCATTTTTAATCAGGATAATGGATGTTGAAGAAGGTCCCGACATGATTAATGAAGCATTGAAATCAGGTTTTGCAAGCGAAACTATTACTATGCTGAAAGTTGACAAAATTGGACCAAAAATCGGTGCCGAGCTTTTCACTGAAGCGATTTGGGCTATTATCATTGCCGTAATTGCGATTCTCGTGTATGTAGCTTTCAGATTTGAATTTAATTTTGGTGTAGGAGCAATTATAGCTCTTGTTCATGACGTTGTGCTTACATTCTCCACAATTGTTGTTGTTCATCACTTAGGACTTGTTGACCTCGAACTCAATCAGGCAATACTTGCAGGTATGCTTACGGTTGTTGGTTACTCTATCAATGATACAGTAATCATATTTGACCGTATCAGAGAAAATATCGAAAAGCATAAAGGTATGAATTATATTAAGATGATTAATATGAGCCTGAATGAAACCTTAAGCCGTACAATTAATACCACAACTACAACAATTATGGTATTATTGGTCTTATTTATTTTTGGCGGTCCGGTACTCCAAGGGTTTGCTTTTACTATGTTCTTTGGTATAGTTTACGGTACATACTCATCTATTTACATATCAAGTAATTATGTAATATGGAGACATGAAAATACTGATAAACAAACAAGTGATTCAAAAAGTAAAAAAATAGCTACTGCTAAGGCATAAAATCATGATAAATCCGGAATATAAAATAAGTAATTTTAGCGAAAAACCTAATGCTGCATCTGTAAAATTAGTTCAGTCAGTGCTTGGTGGAAATGATGCTTTGTTATTTACAAGTATTTTAAATGAACTTACAGCTTCCGGGAAAAACTGTATTATTATTGATGCCGGTGAGGTTCAGTTGATGAACAGCACCGGTATCGGTATGCTGGCTAATGCACATTCCAATTTAACCAAGAATGGATACACAATGATGATTGTCAATATACCTGAAAAAATAATGAAACTTCTTGCAATGACACATTTGGACAGAGTTTTCAAGATTTATCCTGATTTAGAATCCGCTTTGAAAAATTGCTGATTCTACAATTAAATTGATTTTGAATATTTTCATTTGTAATTTGTATTCCAATTAATTTAAAAACAATCTCAATTTATTCTAATTTCTTAGAGTTTAAACTATGGTTAATTTAGTTGTCGGTTCCCAATGGGGCGATGAGGGAAAAGGTAAAATAGTTGATTTACTCAGCAAAGACCATGATATAGTTGCCAGATATCAGGGAGGAGCTAATGCCGGTCATACAATTGTAATTGACGGTAAAAAGTACGTTCTGCATCTGATTCCTTCCGGAATATTGAATGATGGTGTAAAGTGCGTTATCGGAAATGGAGTTGTTATTGACCCTATTGCATTAACAAACGAAATCCAAATGCTTTCTGAACATGGTATTGATGTTAGTGGAAGACTATTCATAAGCCACAAAGCCCACTTAATTATGCCATACCACAAAATGCTTGACCAGTTACGTGAATCCTCTGATGTCGCTAATGCTATTGGTACGACCGGTAGAGGTATTGGACCTGCATATATTGACAAAGCCCGCAGGCTTGGGATAAGAATTGTAGATTTACTCGACCGAGAATACTTTGAAGAAAAATTGAGACATAATATATCTGAACATAATAATGTTCTGACAAAAGTTTATGGCTCAGATGCATTGGATACCGAAGAAATTGTTGAAACATATTTAAAATTTGACAAGTTGATTGACCCATATATTACAGATACTACTTCTTATGTTAACTATGCTCTAAAAGACGGGAAAAAAGTGCTTGCTGAAGGTGCTCAGGGTGCTTTGCTGGATTTAGACCACGGCACTTATCCTTATGTTACAAGTTCAAATCCGATTGCAGGTGGCGCTTGCACAGGTCTTGGAATATCGCCAACGGCAATAAATAATATCATAGGCATAACAAAAGCTTATTGCACAAGAGTTGGGCACGGTCCTTTCCCGACAGAGCTTGACGATGATATGGGTGAATACCTCAGAGAGAAAGGTGCTGAGTTCGGAGCTACTACAGGAAGGCCCAGAAGATGTGGCTGGCTTGATTTGTTTGCATTAAAATATTCTGTTATGATAAATGGAATTGCTAACATTGCATTAACAAAACTTGATGTCTTGAATGAACTGGATGAACTCAAAATCTGCACTGCTTACAAAATCAATGGCAAGTACCTGAAGTATTTTCCGGTTGATTTACCATCTCTGAATAAGATAGAATGTGAGTATATAACAGTAAAAGGTTGGAATTCTTCACTTGATGGTATAAGAAATTATGACCAGCTTCCTGAAGAAGCTAAGTCTTATTTTAAAATAATTGAAGATTTTACGGTTGCTAAAGTAAGTATTATTTCTACAAGTCCCGATCGCTCTGATACAATTATCAGACAGTAGATAACAAGCAGTATATTTTAATTCAATTTTTTTACAATATTTTATAATTCATTCGTTAATTGCCGTTTATGAATTATATAATATATATAATCTGATTTTTTATCAAGTTAATTATAAGCGTTATGCCGTTAATTTAATCGGTTGATAACAAATTATTATACGGAGTTTGATATGGCAAAGAAAACTACAGCAACTTCCAATAAAGGTGAAGTTGAGAAAAATGAAAGTAAATCAAAGGCTAAAGTAATTGAAACAAAAGCCAAAGAAACAAAAACTACTGTAAAGACTGCAACTAAAGTTGCTGTAAAGCCTGCAGAAAAGTCCAGGACTACTGCTAAAAAAACACCTGTGCCCAAAGCTGAAGTTGCAGAAAATAAGACTGTATCAAAATCCAAACCTGAAGCAGTAAAAACAAAATCAGTATCTCAACCTGTTACAAAAAAGGAAACAACTTCCAAATCTGATGAAGCTAAAAAGAAAATAGCTAAGAAAGATACTGCAAAGAAAGAAGAGCCAAAAGTTGAATCTCCTATAGCAGAAATCAAAGAAGCAACTCCAAAAAAGACTAAAACTCCCGATCCTGTAAAAACCGAATTAACTGAACCTCCAAAATTTGATGTGAGATATTCAGATGAGGACCTCGAAATGTTCGCCGGAGTAATAAATGAAGCTAAATCAGAAGCACTGGATGAGCTAAGAATGCTTAAAGAGCGTTTGGAAGATTTAACAAGTTTCGATTCTGCTGAAGAAAGTATGATTTATTCTATGCATATGGCAGAACAAGGCTCTGAAGCTCAGGAAAAAGAAAAAACTTACGCACAAATTCAAAGAATTAGCGAGCACATCAAAAAGCTCGAAGATGCTATGGAAAGAATCAGAAACAAATCTTATGGCATTTGCAGAGTTTGCGGTTGTCTGATTGCAAAAGAAAGATTGCTTGCTGTGCCTGTTACAACTCTTTCTGCTTCTTATAAAATACACTCAAAATGTCCTGAAGATGGTCTTGATAAAATTGAACCGTTTAGAGGATAAGAAAAATTTTGGTATATTCGAAAAAAAATGTTATTTTTGAAGTTCGTAAAATTGTAATAATTAATATATTTGGTGCAACATGGCAAAAGCGCAATCTTTTGGTGACAAATTAAAGAAGAAAAAAGCGGAATCAAAACCGGTTGTCAAAGTGATTAAAGGTTTCAAAGGAAGCGACGGTTCAATTCGCTTCGTAGAGCAATTTATGAAGGTTGACGATATTAATGAAGTAGATAAAATTGATATTAAATAGGTAAAATTAAGAATGAAAAAAGGTATTCATCCATTCTATCAGACTGTCGAGGTCATAATGACCGACGGCTCAACATTCCAGACCCGTTCCTGCTATAAGAACGAAAAAATGGTATTGGAAATTGACTCAAAGTCTCATCCGTTCTTTACCGGAAAACAAGTATTGGTTGATACGGCTGGCCGTGTTGACAGATTTAACAAACGTTTTGCTAAAGCTCAGGAAATGATGAGCAAAAAAAAGGAGACTAATTAATGAACGCTATTCATCCTATGCAAACCGGCAATACTTTTAAACCAAATAAAAAGACCGGAAAGAAAAAACAAAATCCGCTCAAAGATCAACGTGTAGTTGATTATCTTGATGCGAAATATTTATCAAGATTTACAAACGACCAAGGAAAAATTCTTCCACGAAGAATTACAGGTGTTTCTGCTTTTCAGCAGAGATTGGTTGCTCAGGCAGTCAAATATGCTCGACATTTGGCTTTAATGCCGTTTGTTGCTCAGGACGTAAATTAATATAAACTCCAAATATATTATAGTAATTAAGCAGTTTCCAAAAGAAACTGCTTTTTTTTTTTTTGAAAATACTAAAATAATTCAATCATAAATCGTCTAAATTCATTTACAGTTCATAATTATTTTTTCAATACATGAATAAGAATTTAGCAAAAAAGATTTTTCTTTGGTCATTAGTTTTCATAGCCATTTTAGCTTTGGTATTGCCAAAATTTCTGAGTAAACAATCTGATGATATTCCCACTTTAGAATCAAAAGCAAATAACACTAAAAGTGAAATAACTGTCAATGCAATTGTTGCCGAGTTTTCAAATGTCAGCAAAACAGTATTTGCTATCGGAACATTACTCGGTGATGAAGAAATTGAATTAAAATCCGAAATTTCAGGTAGAATTACAAAATTAAATCTTGTTGAGGGTGCCAGAGTCAGAAAAGGTGATTTACTTATCAAGCTTAATGATAACGATTTGCAAGCTCAACTGAAAAAAGCGGAAGAAAGGTTGAAATATTTGCAATTAACAGAATCCAGACAAAAATTGCTTTTTGAGAAGCAAGGCATAAGCCGTCAGGATTATGATTTAGCCCTGAGTGAGTTGACTTCGCAAAAAGCAGAAATTGACTATATTAAAGCAATGATTGAACGTACTGAAATTCGAGCTCCCTTTGATGGTGTCGCCGGTTTGAAATATGTCAGTGAAGGAGCTTATATAACCCCTTCTAGTACAATCGTTTCTCTACAAAAAATTGATTTTCTTAAAATTGATTTTTCTGTACCTCAAAAGTATTACAATTACGTAAGTAAAGGTAGTTTACTCAAATTTCGGGTACCACCGGATACGACAAAGTATCATGTTAGTGTGCTAGCGACGGAGCCCAAAATTGATGAACTTACCAGAACTTTTAAAATCAGAGGCAGATTCAGTAATTTGAACAAAAATTTACTTCCCGGTTCTTATGCGGAAGTAGATATCATCACAGACGACAGGCCAAATACAATCATGATTCCAAGCATAGCATTGATTCCTGATTTGAAGTCCGAATATGTATTTGTATTTAAAAATGGAGTTGTTGATAAACGTGATGTCCGAACCGGAACAAGAAATCCCGAACAAATTGAGATTACCGGTGGATTAAATCAGGGCGATACCATCATTACATCAGGTATAATGCAAATTAAACCTGGCGATACAGTTAGAGTAAGTATTAATAATTATAGCAGTTTCAATTAATGAGTTTATCATCTCTAAGTATACGAAGACCTATTCTTGCAACTGTGATGTCAATAACGATTATACTTTTTGGTATAATTGGATATACATATTTGGGAGTGAGAGAATATCCGAGTGTTGACCCTGCAGTTATAACAGTTTCCACAACATATATTGGTGCAAATGCTGATGTAATTGAAACACAAATTACTGAGCCTCTTGAGGGCTCAATTAATGGTATCGCCGGTATTCGCTCCATTAAGTCAGTCAGCCGTGACGGACGTAGTACAATTACAGTTGAATTCAATATAGAAGTTGATTTGGAAAATGCTGCGAATGATGTCAGAGATAAAGTATCCAGAGCTCAAAGAAGTTTGCCTCCTGATTGTGATCCGCCTGTTGTATCAAAAGCAGACGCCGATTCAGGACCAATTCTTGCAGTAAACTTAAGAAGCAGTTCCAGAAATCTGCTTGAATTGACAGAAATAGCACAGAATGTATTCAAAGAGAGAATGCAGACCATTGATGGAGTAAGCGAAGTAAATATCTGGGGTTCAAAAAGATATTCGATGAGAATGTGGATGGACCCGAAAAAGCTCGCTATTTACGGTTTAACCCCACTTGACATAAAAAATGCACTTAATCGTGAAAATATTGAGCTACCTTCCGGATTGATTGAAGGCAGAAATACAGAACTTACCGTCAGAACGCTTGGCAGACTTTATACTGTAGATGATTTCAACAACCTGATTATCAAGGATAACGGATACAGTGTTGTAAGGTTTAAGGATGTAGGATATTCGGAATTATTCCCCGAAAATGAGAGAACTCTTCTCAAGCGAGACGGTGAAGCAATGGTTAATGTGGTAGTTGTACCACAACCGGGTGCTAATTACATAAATATTGTTGATGAATGTTATAAACGAATTGATATAATTTCTAGAGATTTACCTGATGATGTCGAAACTTTGCTTGGTTTTGATCAAACAGAATTTATCAGAGAATCAATTGCTGAGGTAAAGCAAACGATTTTTATCGCTTTTTTTCTTGTGATACTCATAATATTTCTGTTTCTGAGAGATTGGCGGACGACATTGATACCAATTATAGTTATTCCGATTGCACTTATTGGTTCATTTTTCATTATGTATATATTTAATTTTTCTATAAATGTTCTTACAATGCTTGGTTTGGTATTAGCAATCGGCTTGGTTGTTGATGACGCTATAGTGGTTCTTGAGAATATATACAAAAAAATTGAACTTGGGATGAAGCCTGTTGAAGCTGGTGTAGCAGGAGCAGCTGAAATATTTTTTGCCGTAATTGCAACTACAATAGCGCTCGTTGCAGTGTTTTTACCAATTATGTTTTTAGAAGGTCTGACAGGAAGATTATTCAGAGAATTTGGTGTTGTCATAGCAGGAGCTGTAATAATATCTTCGTTTGTAGCTTTAACTCTAACACCAATGCTTTCAACAAAATTACTTCGCAGACGCGAAAAACAAAGTAAAATCTATGAAATTTCGGAACCATTCTTTGTTGGATTAACTGATTTATACAGAAGTTCGCTAGATTGGTTTATGACTAAACGCTGGTTGGCTTTCGTTGTAATATTAGCTTCAGGTGGTATGATATACTTCATAGGTGCAGGGCTTCAAAGTGAATTGGCACCAATGGAAGACAGAAGCGAAATGCGTATTGTTGTTAACGGGGCAGAGGGAAGCACTTATGAATTTATGGGAAATTATATCAATAAATTATATCGTGAAATTGATGATAATCTGCCTGAAAAAGAATCAATAATTACAATCACAAGTCCCGGATTTGGTGCATCAAGCTCTGTAAATAGCGGATTTATAAGAATAAAACTTATAAAACCGGAGCAGCGTCAGCAGTCACAGGCACAAATTGCTGATAGAATATCCAAAATAGCTAAGAAAAATAATGATGCCAGAGCATTCGTGATTCAGGAGCAATCTATTGGCACAAGAAGAGGCGGGCTTCCGGTTCAGTTTGTTATCCAAGCTCAAAATATTGAAAAACTTAAGGAGTTTTTGCCGAAATTTATTGAGGCATCCGAGAAAGACCCAACATTCGAATTAGTGGATGTTAACTTGAAGTTCAGCAAACCTGAAATAGTTATCGAAATAAATCGAAATAAATCAAGAGATTTGGGTGTTTCAACCCAAGATATTGCACTAACATTGCAAGCTGCATTTTCTGGTCAAAGATTTGATTATTTTGTTATGAATGGAAAACAGTATCAGGTTATTGGACAATTGCTAAGAGAAAGCCGCTCTATGCCCGTTGATCTAACATCACTTTATGTAAAAAATTCCCGTGGAGATTTGATTCAGCTTGACAATTTAATAACTATCAAGGAAAGGAGCTCTCCACCACAATTATTTAGATTTAATCGCTTTTCCTCTGCGACTGTTTCTGCGAGTTTAGCGTCCGGAAAAACTATCGGTGATGGTATTCTTGCAATGGAGAAGATTTCTAAAGAGATACTTGATGATACTTTCCTTACGGCTTTAGATGGTCCCTCAAAGGACTTTATGGAAAGTTCATCTACCCTTATTTATACTTTTATTCTGGCGTTAATATTAATATATTTGGTACTTTCGGCTCAGTTCGAGAGCTTCAGAGACCCGTTTATAATTATGTTTACTGTGCCTCTTGCTATATCAGGTGCTGTAATAAGTCTGGTATATTGGGGCGAAACTTTAAATATTTTCAGTCAGATAGGTATGATTATGCTCATTGGCTTGGTTACCAAAAATGGAATTTTGATAGTAGAGTTTGCAAACCAACAAAAAGCAAAAGGGCTTGGCGTGGTGGACGCTGTAAAACAGGCAGCTGTACTAAGACTCAGGCCAATATTAATGACTTCACTTTCAACTATTCTCGGGACTCTTCCAATTGCACTTGCGGTCGGAGCAGGTTCTGGAAGCAGAAGGTCAATGGGTATTGCCGTAATTGGTGGATTGATATTTTCAACGATTTTAACACTTTATGTAATTCCTGCGGTTTATTCATATTTTTCTGATAAATCAAAATCAGTGTCAAACATGGATTTAGATAGTTCATCAGAGTCAATTGATTCTAAAGCGGTAAACTCAGAGGTGTTAACATGAAAATAGTATTTTTTTTGATATTTTTATTTACTTCATTAACATTAAAAGTATTCACTCAGGATAATACACTTACTCTACAGGATGCTGTCAAAATTGCACTTGAGAATAATTATTCAATAAAAATTGCTGAAAGTTCTGCAAAAATTGATGAAAATAATCTAACAATGGGTAATGCCGGTTTTCTGCCGTTTTTAGATGCAACCGGCAGGTTAAATCGTGCCAGCCAGGATGTTGAACAGGAATTTTTAGATGGTAGAAGAATCGAAAGGGACGGGGCGAAATCTAATGCTTATGAAGGCAGTCTAAGTCTGAACTGGACTATATTTGACGGTTTCAGAATGTTTGTAAACTATGACAGACTCACCGATTTGAAAGATATCGGACAATTAAGACTTAAATCTCAAGTTGAGATGACTCTTCGTGATGTAATAAATGGATTTTACAATATTCTTCGACAGCAAAAGGCTCTTGAAGTTGCTAGCGAAAACCTGAAAATTTCCCGTAGTCGTTATCAATTCACTAATGACAGATTTGAGGTTGGTACAGCATCAAGGATAGAGCTACTTCAGGCTGGTGTTGATCTGAATTCTGATATTTCCGACTCATTAGACCAGCAAATTTCTTATGATAATATGAAAATTGACTTCAACAGATTGCTTAACTTAGAGCTGGATAATGATTTTACTGTCGCAGGCGATATTGAAATTGATTCCGAATATTCAAAAAATGTACTGGAAATGATTGATAATAATATTGATGTCAAAATTTCAAATAAAATTGTCGAAATTAATAAGTATGATATTGAAGCTTTAAGGTCAGAATTTTATCCGAGAATAGCATTTTACAGCAATTTCAATTACAGCAGGCAGGAGTCTGAAGCCGGCTTTGTAGTAAGCAATACATCTCGCGGCTTAAATTACGGGCTTAACCTGTCTGTAAACATATTTGACGGACTTAATACTTCCAGACAAGTTGAAAATGCTCAGGTCAGTGTTGAAATTTCAGAATATATGCTTCGTGAATTGAGACTTGCTGTTAAAAGTGCAGTAAGCACATCTCTGAACGGCTTTATAAAATTCAAGGAATTAAGCAGATTCGAAAGCCAGAATGTGGAGGCTGCAAGAGAAAATATGGTGCTTGCTGAGGAAAGTTTAAATTTAGGTTTGATGTCTGCTCTTGAGTTCAGAGAGACACAACGCAGACTTGCAAATGCTAAGTTGCGACTGATTACATCAGTTTATAATGCTAAAATAAACGAAACCGAGCTTCTAAGACTAACCGGAAGTTTAGTAAAAGAACATTAAAATTTTGCTATATGCCGAAAATTTAGTATTTTTGTGTGCTTCCTTAGCTCAGTTGGCCAGAGCAAATGACTCTTAATCATTGGGTCGGGGGTTCGAATCCCCCAGGGAGCACACTTAGAGATATTTGAGGGAGTTGTCTCATAATTAAGTATTTTACGTTACACTTAGCTAAGAATAAGTCAAGACGTTAATAAAATGTTTTTTTATCACATTTCAACAACTCTCAATGTGACTTTCTTAATTATGATACAACATCTTTTTTGCTAGAAAAATAATATATATCCATAATTCAGATTGTTTTATAGAACGGAAAAAATATGTTTAAAAGTGTCAAGAGAATTCATTTTGTAGGAATTGGCGGTATTGGAATGAGTGCAATAGCTGAAATTCTTATTAATCAAGGCTTTGAAGTTAGTGGCTCTGATCTTTATCCATCTCAAAACACAGACTATCTTGAGAATATAGGCGCTAAAATTGTTTTCGGACATAATAAAGATAATATTTCTGATTCACAGGTTGTAGTTTATTCGAGTGCTGTCAACCCGCAGGATAATCCGGAGACAATGGAAGCTCTTGAACGCGGAATTCCTATTGTCAGACGAGCAGAAATGCTTGCAGAAGTTTCACGTCTGAATTACTGTCTGGCGGTGGCGGGAACTCACGGCAAAACCACAACTACATCTATGATTGGACTGATTTTTATCAAAGCCGGCTATGACCCGACAGTGATTGTCGGAGGAAGACTTGCTGATTTCGGTGGTACTAATGCAAGATTAGGTCAGGGCAATTGGACTGTTGTCGAAGCCGATGAATATGACCGTTCTTTTTTGCAACTTTTACCCACTATATCAATAATTAACAATATCGAGCCCGAACATCTTGACATATACCGTGATTTTGACGACATCAAAGATACATTTACTGAATTTGCTAATAAAGCACCATTTTATGGTTTGGTTGCCGTTGGAATTGATGATGTCGGCTCAAGAGAAATTTTGGGCAGAATAAATAAACAGATTACAACTTTTGGAATTGATGATTCTGCTGATTATACTGCAAAAAATATTATTACCGACAGCCGTATAATTGTTGCCGACATATATGAAAAAGGCATTTTACTCGGAAAAATGGAGATTAATATTCCCGGATTGCATAATTTGAAAAATGCACTTGGTGCTATTTCTGTCGCAAGAAACCTGGGAATTCCTTTTGATAAAATTACTGAAGCATTGCATGAATTTAAAGGAGTTTATCGCAGATTTGATATCAAAGGTGAATTTGACGGTGTTATTGTCGTTGATGATTACGCTCATCATCCTACTGAAATAAAAGCCACACTTTCAGCTGCTCGAAACGGATGGACAGAACGTCGTATTGTAGCCGCCTTTCAGCCACATACATTCACAAGAACAAGAGCAATGTGGAAGGAATTTGCAGAATCTTTTGATGATGCCGATGTTGTGATTGTAAGTGAAATTTATCCTGCAAGAGAGAAGCCGATATACGGCATTACAGGAAAAATGATCTATGACTATATGCTTAAAAATGCTGACCGAGAAGTATATTACATTCCAACATTGGAAGGAATTGATGATTTTAATCAGGAATTTCTGAAAGCAGGAGATTTGTTTATTACAATAGGTGCCGGTAATATTTGCAACTGTGCTGAGAAGTTTTTGGTTTAACATTTCTTTGGTTTATTCGTCAATATGCATTGAAAAGAAAATATCTTTAAATATTTATTGTCATTATATAATTATTAAATCAATTTTGTATTATTAAGGAAATATTTGTAAAATGAAGTACACTGTCATACTTTTAACGTTGTTTTTACTTTTATGCAGTTTAAATTTGAATGCTCAAAAAGCAACGAAATCAACCGATCCTGTAATAGCGGAAATTGGAAAAACAAAAATAACTGCTTCAGAACTTGAAAATGCTTTCAAAAAAAATATGAGCAGGACAACCGATAACCTTTTCAAAATGTCAAAAGACAGTATTCTTGATTTTATTAATCTTTACACTAATTTCAAACTAAAAGTAATTGATGCTGTACAAAGAGGTATGCTCAAAGACAGTTCGGTAATAAGTGAAATTAAGCAGAACAGGCGAATTTTGTCTGAATCTTTTTATTACGACAAAATGTTAACTGAAAAAAATGTAGATAAATTCCTAAAGATGCGGGAAAAAGAATATCAAGTTGCTATCATATTAGCAGCAATTAAGCAAACAGTTGACGTAATTGATACTACTGAAGCCTACAGAAAAATTACTACTGCACTCGAAAGAATAAAAAATGGTGCTGATTTTGCTGATGTTGCACGAGCTACATCAGATGATTATGAAACAGGCAAATTCGGTGGTTTAATATCAAATTATGTTACTTCAGGCAAAGTTCAAAGACCTATCGAAGATGCAATTTACAGTACAAAACCAGGCGATATTTATCCTGAAGTTATTAAAACAAGTTATGGATACTTCCTGCTTAAAGTTCTCGATGAATCAGAAAGACTTTTGGTAAAAGGAAGACATATTCTTGTTGGTGTTGATGAAAACAGAGACAGTACAACTGCATATCATAAAGCAGATAGTCTCCTTAAACTAATCAAATCAGGTGCAGATTTTTCAAAGTTAGCCAAAGAGAATTCTGATGACCTGACAACTGCTGTAAATGGTGGTGATATGGGTGGTTATTATTCCCGCTCAACAGGTATGCAGGAAAGTGCATATCCGCTTGTAACTGAATTTGAAAGTGTTTTATACGGTTTAAAGGATGGACAGATTTCAGGGGTTGTATATACTAATTACGGCGCTCATATAATCAGACGTGATTCAACAAAACTTCCTGATTTCAATGCTGAAAAGGATGAACTCAGACGCCTTTACAAAAGACTTTATTTCAAAGAAGACCAGACAAAGCTTCTGGACTCGCTACGAAATCTATATAAATTCAAATTATACGATGATGTTCTGTACCAGTTTGCTTCTTTCCTCGATACAAATGGTACTAATTTAGCCGATAATTGGGATTCTGAAGTTCCTGAAAGAATTAAAAACAATGTAATTTATGAAGTTTTAGGTAAAAATGTAAAAGTATCAAAGCTTATTGAATTATTGAAAGAAGACCAGAAATTAAGAGGTGCAAACCTTAATCCTTCAGGTTTAGTAGCAGCAATATACTCCATAGTTGAATCGGTTGTTTTTGATGAAGCTACTAAAAATCTTGAAAAGGATTACGTTGAATTTGACCATTTAATGAAAGAATTCAGTGACGGAATATTGCTTTTCAAGGTTGAAGCTCAGGAAGTTTGGGATAAAATGAAGTTTGATACGGTTCTGGCTAAAACATATTATGATTCTACTAAGAGCAGATATTTGACTCAGGATGCCTATGATGTTTCGGAAATTTATTTCCTTGATAAAAAAACAGCTGATTCAGTATATAAAAGAATAATTGCAGGTGAAAATTTTGATGATGTTGCCAACAAAGAAACACAGAGATCAGGCTACAGAGACAAAAAAGGTCATTGGGGATTTGTTAATGTCAAAACAAACTCCCTTGCAAGACATGCTCATGATATGAACGCTAAAGCCGGTCAAGTCCTCGAACCTGTTTTAAATGAGCCCGGTTATTCAATTATTCTGGTAAATGCTCATCAGCCACCAAGACCAAAGACCTTTGAGGAAGCTATACCTGATTTTTCTGCTCAATATCAGGAAATTTTACAAAGTAAACTGCTTAATCAATGGCTTAATTCAGTCAGAAAAAAAAATCCTGTTAAAATAAATGAAGCAGAGTTAAACAAGTTATTAAGTGAGAAATAATTAAATGAAACGTTTTTTTGCGTTAATAATAATGATATTTTCTGCCGTAATTTTTGCTTTTTCTCAGACTGTACCGCGTGAAGGAGCCAGTCTTGATAAAATAGCTGCTATTGTCGGGGATGAAATAATTATGCAGTCAGATATTGACGGGCAGCTATATTTCATGTCCCAGTATGATAAGTCAATAGATGTGAATGATAAAAATGCGAAAAAGAAAATCCTCGAAAGTATGATTGATAATCTGCTTATGGTTAATCGTGCCAAGCTGGATTCAATAGAAGTATCAGCTGAAGAAGTCAATCAAAGGATGGAACTTCATCTTCAATCCGAAGTCCAGAGATTTGGTTCAGAGAAAAGAGTTGAGCAGGTTTACGGTATGTCAATGCCTAGAATTAAAAATGACATCAAGGAAAAGATTAAGCAAAATTTACTTGTTCAAAATCTTGTGCAAATAAAATTTGCTGATATTAAAGTTTCTCAGAAAGAAGTAGAAGAATTCTATGATGAAAAACAAGACTCTCTTCCTGTAGTTCCTCTTGCAATCGAACTTCATCATATTGTCAAGAAAGTAAAGGCAAGTTCGGACCAAAAGAAAATTGCTTATGATTTGGCAGTAAAAGTTAGGGACTCAATTCTTAGTGGTGGCAGTTTCTCGGATTTTGCAAAAAATTACAGTTCCGATCCGGGCACTGTAAATTCAGGTGGTGAGCTTGGATGGTTTGATAAAGGTAAACTTTTTCCTGAATTTGAAAAAGCTGCTTTCAGCCTTTCTACCGGAGAGCTTTCTATGCCTGTCGAAACTCCGTTTGGATTTCATATAATTCAAACTTTAGAAAAAAGGTCAGACGCTATTAACACGCGTCATATACTTTTTAAAGTAGGACAATCAGACACAGATGTTGATGATGCAATTGATAAATTGAAAGAAATCAAGCAAAAAGTATTGAATGGAGAATCTTTCGAATCTCTTGCAAAGCAATTTTCCGATGACAAAGAAACTCGCGGATTTGGGGGTTTGATAGGCAAACTTCCCATCAGTGAATTACCGGAACCTGTAAAAGTATTGGTTGATTCATTGAAGGAAGGTGGGGTAAGTGACCCTCTGCCATATAAAAATGACCCTACAGAACCCTCTTATCATATTGTTTATATAAAACGTTTCATTAACGAGCATAAAGTAAATCTTAAAGATGACTACCGTGAAGTAGAACTATTGGCGATTGAATATAAAAAAAGAAGATTATACTCCGAGTGGGTTGATAAATTAAGACAAGAACTATATTGGGAAATCAAAGATTAGTTTTTTGAAAAGTTGAATTTGAATTATTATGAAATATATATTGTTATTTTTATTATTGTATCTGGTTTCATGTTCAAGTGATTCCAATGATGAAAAACCTCTTTTTTTAGCTTCATCATACCCGGTTTATTCTATATTGTGTGAGATAGCAGGCGATGCTATTGTTGTTGATTATATTGTCCCCACCGGTGCATCCCCTCATACTTATTTGCCCAGACCAAGTGATATAAAATATGCCTCAAAAGCGCTCGGTTTATTTTATATTGCCCCGAATTTCGATGGTTGGATTACTAAAGTCCCCTCTAAGAAGAAAATAAAAATAATTGATATGGTTTCTCTTGATAACATTATTTTCTTCAGTTGCAATCATGATCACTCACAAGATGGCTCTGAGCATAATCATCACGATCATGAGATTGACCCCCATTTTTGGCTTGATCCTCTGACAGTCTTGCAAATGATTGAACCACTTACAAGAGCGATGGCAGAACTCTACCCGGAAGGTAAGGAAGAATTTATAAAAAATTCTGAAATATTTTCTAAAAATCTTTTGAAAATTGATAAAAATCTGACCGAAATACTTGAACCTGTTAGGGATATGGATGTTTTTCTTCATCATCCGTCTTTTAATTATATGCTTGAAAGATATGGATTATGGTATGGTGGTGCTATTGAGGAAAGTCCCGGTAAAGAGCCTTCTCCAAAATTCATTGCCGAACTAGTAAGAAAAATTAAGGAAAGTGGTGTCAAAGCAATATTTTCTGAGCCTCAGCTTAATGGAAAAAATGTAAAAATAATAGCAAATGAAGCAGCTGTAGAGATTTACGAACTAAATCCTGAAGGCAACTCTGAAAGTATGAGAACCTATGAAGATATATTGATAATGAATGCAAAAATTTTGAGAAAGGCTTTGCAATAAATGGAAATTGCTTTAAAAATTAGCAATCTTAATGTAATTTTCGATAAAAATATAATACTGCACAATATTAATTTCGAAGTACCGGTGGGTGCTTATGTTGCTATCGTTGGACCTAATGGCTCAGGTAAAACAACTCTGCTTAAAACAATTTTAGGACTGAATTCAAAATTTAACGGCAATATCAACATCCTTTCAAATTCCGGCAGTAATTCCGGCAGAATTGCCTATGTCCCTCAGATTAAAACACTTGACCGCTCTTTTCCGGCTATTGCATCAGATCTTGTACTTAGCGGACTTAATAAAAGCTGGGTTGGCAGATTTAGTAAACATGACAAAAACAGAGCCCATGAAATTCTTGAAAAATTATCAGCTTCTGATTTGGCTTTTAAGCAACTTAGCACACTTTCAGGTGGAGAGCTTCAAAGAGTATATCTTGCAAGATGTCTGATTACCAATCCGGCAATACTTCTGCTTGATGAACCGGCAACCGGAATTGATTTGGTCTGTGAAAAAAGCGTTAATCACATAATCAACGACTATAATAAAAATCATAATACAACAATTATGATGGTTACTCACGATTGGTCAGCGGCTTATCATCATACCAATTTTACTTTGCTGCTTAACAAAGAGCAGATTTTTTTTGGTTCTTCATCTGATGCATTCAGTGACAGCAATCTCCAAAAGACATTTTCACACTTGGGGCACGACCACGGAATAAAGTTTGGCTTGAAGGAAAATCAAAATGCTTGAGATGTTTGAATATCCATTTCTTCAGAGAGCACTGCTTGCCGGCATTTTGATTGGCTTTTCAGCAAGTTATTTCAGCGTTTTTGTTGTTCAAAGACGAATCAGTTATATTGGTTCCGGGCTTGCTCACGCAGCTTTTGGTGGTGTAGCTCTTGGACTTTTACTTGGCATAGAGCCTTTACTTACTGCAATACCATTTACACTTTTTATTGCACTTCTGACAGTCTATTTGAAAGAGCACTCCAAGATTTCAACTGATTCAATAATCGGCATTTTATACTCAGTATCAGTGGCTTTCGGTATAATTTTTCTGGCTCTGAAAGATGACTACACAGCCGATGCTTATACTTACTTATTTGGCTCGATACTTACAGTAAGTTCATCAGATATCTGGATATCCGGAGGTCTGGCACTTCTAAGTTTAATAACACTCAAGCTTTACTGGGGAAGATGGGCTTATGCAACATTTGACCGTGAGCTTGCAAAATCGGATAAATTGCCGGTTCTTGCTGATGATTATACTTTGATGCTAATGACTGCACTTACGGTTGTGCTTGCAATCAAAATAGTGGGAATAATACTTATTACTGCATATATTGTAATTCCCGGTTCATTTGCCAGATTAGTTTCAAACCGATTTATGACAATGACAGTTGTATCCATCTCAATGGGTATAATTTCATCAATAGCAGGATTGATTTTATCCTATCATTTGGATTTACCAAGCGGAGCTGTGATAATTGTTTTACAAGCTTTACTTTTTGTAATTGCATTATTTTATAATAAAATTATGAATAAATAAATAATTTTTCGAATATACTTGGTAAATTTACTAAAAACTATTATATTGTATTTACTTAATGTGCCAAAATGCAGGTAACTTAATGAGAGGAAGAAATAAAGTTCTAAATATGGTGATATATTCAATTTTAGCAACATTCATGTTGTTTGAATTTGCTATCGAATTATCAGCACAAGCGAGGAGTGGTTACCCCGTTGCAGCTCCACGTTCCAGAATGCAATTGGAACAGGAAAAAGCAGATAAACAGAAAGTGATTTTCCCTGATGAGTATTCTGATTTGGACGACACTGCTTTGCCTGGAAATCGCTTTAAGAGCGAAGATTTTAAAAACAGCATAGAATTGGCGCGTCAAAAATATTATCAAGCTTTAATATTAATCCAAAAACGTGATACTTCAAGAGCAGCAAGATATTTTGATCAGGCTTTGGAAAAATTAAATGAATTATCAGGTACTCCCGGTATTGAAGAGAGCAAAGATTTTACAGATTTGGCTCAGTCAATAATTGATGATTATGAAAACTACGTCAAAAGTATAGAATTTCTTGATGAAAATTCACCCATATTTATAATTAGAGAACTGCTTTTTAAAGAAATTGATTACATTGAACCAATTGATTTAGTGGCACATGATGCAAATAACAAAGACCAAAAACCAAATAAATCCATCAGCTTCCCTAAACTGCCCAAAGCTCCTGATTCACTAATCATACCTTTGGATGATGATATAACTGTTGATCGTAGTATTCAATGGCTGACCCGTGGGCAGGGAAAGAAAATTTTCAGTCGCTGGCTTGAAAGAAGTTCAAAGTGGTTTCCTATGATGAAACGAATAGCTGAAGAAGAGAATATGCCAATGGAAATCATCTACCTCTCAATGATTGAAAGCGGGCTGAATCCTACTATAATCTCAAAAGCTAAAGCGCTTGGTTTATGGCAGTTTATGAGAGCAACAGGTGAAGCATACGGTTTGAATAAAAATGGGTCTGTTTTTGTTGATGAAAGGCGAGAACCGGAAAAAGCAACACGTGCTGCTATGAGACATCTTCGTGATTTGTATAATGAATTTGGTGACTGGTATCTTGCTATGGCAGCTTATAATTGTGGTGCAGGTTGTGTAGCACGAGCAATCAGACGTACGAATAAACAAAATCCAAACTACTGGGAAGTAAGAGACAATCTCCCCCGTGAAACAAGAGGGTATGTGCCGCAATATATCGCCGCTGCAAGGCTTGCAATTGATCCGGTCTCTTATGGATTCGAAATTGATTCTTTGGAATTTATAGACGAATATGTTTATGAAACCGTAGCATTAGACTCTGCTGTGAATTTATCCGCACTTGCTAAGGCTGCAGGTATATCACTCGACAGTTTGAAAATGTTCAATACTGAATTAATCAAAGATTGTACACCTCCGGATGTTATACCTTATAATTTGAAATTACCTGTTGGTACAAAAAATAATTTCATTGCAAATTATTCGCTTTTAACTGATGAAGAAAAAATGCCCTTTGTCAATCACACTGTTCAAAACAAGGAAACTTTAAGCTCAATTGCCAAACATTATAATGTGAGCATCAATGATATAGTGACTGTCAACAAACTTAAAGGTACAAAAGCTAAAGTTTCTAAAGGTACAAATCTTATTATTCCTGTAAGTGGTAATACATTAGTAAACTTAGCAAAAATTGAAGCAGAACAGTCTGTTGAAAAAAGCCAGTCAAATTTACTTGTAATCAAAAATGAAAGTGTCAAGCATAAAGTTCAAAAAGGTGAAACGCTTTTCAGTATTGCCAAAAAATTTGAAATGGAAGTATCTGAGCTTCGCAGATTAAATGATATTAAGCCTGAAGAAGAAAGCATAAATGCAGGTGAAGAACTTTGGGTTAAGCCTGTTCCGGCTGATGTTGCAACAAACGGAAATAACAATTCGCCGGGAATTACAAAATTTACTAAAAAAGTAACATCTACACAACATAAGGTAAAACGTGGTGAAACTTTAGCTCAAATTGCTGATGATTATGGAGTTACAATCGAGAGTATTAAGCAGAGTAATAATATTTCAAATACTAACAGCATTAAAGTAGGGCAGACTATTAATATTCAATCTACTTCAATTGTGAGTGATGATGGCGGAGATAAGGGCTCAAATAAGGTAGTTCATAATGTAAAATCAGGTGAAAATCTTTCAACTATTGCAGCAAAATATAGCGTTACCGAAGATGAACTTCGCAACTGGAATCCACAAGCTATTAAGGGTAATACTGTCTATGCAAATACTAAATTGACAATTTATACTGCAATTGAAAGCAAGGGAAGCACCGGTGCTAAGGCAAGTAGCGTTAAGAATGCTCCCAAACATTACAAAATCCGACGGGGTGACACACTTGGTAAAATAGCCGGAAAATTTGGAGTTTCTGTTAATTCAATTAAAAATTTGAATAAAAATTTAGACGAAAATAAGTTACAAATAGGAAAAACAATTAGAATACAATAACTAATCGGAAAATAGAAATTATAATAATAGATTATATTAATCAATCCTGATTAAATTGAGGACTTTATGCCCATAATGCAGCCTAAAAAACTAACAACTATTTCGCATCATATCGATGCTGAACAAAATTTACATCCGGAAGCAACCGGAGATTTTACATCAATCCTTAATGACCTTACTCTGGCGCTGAGAATAATCTCAAGAGATGTTCGCAGGGCTGGTCTTAATGACGTACTTGGTCTTACGCGCGATACTAATGTACATGGAGAACAAGTAAGAAAGCTTGATACTTATTCAAATGAAGTCATTAAGCGTGCAATGCAAAATAGCGGACATATTTGCATTATGGCTTCTGAGGAAGACGATGATATTATTTTAACAAGCCCCGGTGGTGGAAAAGCTAAGTACGTACTAGTTTTTGATCCACTTGACGGCTCCTCGAATATTGATGTCAACGTTACTATTGGAACAATTTTCGGATTATACAAAAGAGTTGATCCTATCTCTGATGAACCCGGAACCGTTGAAGATGTTATTCAAGCAGGTTATAAACTTGAAGCGGCAGGGTATTCACTTTATGGTAGCAGCACAATGCTTGTTTACACAACAGGTCACGGTGTACATTCTTTTACTTATGATCCTACCCTTGGTGAATTTTTGCTGACCAATGAAAATATCCGTTTGCCAAAAAGGGGTAAATATTATAGTGCGAACGAGGGCTATTTCTATCGCTGGTCTGAAAATATGAAACAATATATTGAATATATCAAAACTCCAAGCTCCGATAAATCAAGACCATATTCACTAAGATATATTGGTACTGCTGTTGCCGATATTCACCGAACTCTGCTGACCGGAGGTATTTACCTTTATCCTGCAGACAGTTCAATGCCAAATGGTAAATTGCGTATTGTATATGAGGCAAATGCTTTAGCTATGATTATAGAGCAAGCCGGTGGCAGAGCTACTGATGGAGAAAGAAGAATTTTGGATATCAAGCCTGATAGTATTCATCAAAGAGTACCATTTATTGCCGGAAGTAAAGATGATGTAATTGAATGCGAATCCTTCCTCAAAGGAGAACACCCCTTACAAAAGATTTTTTAATTTGATTGATTAAAATTTTAAGGCTGTTTTATTAGTAATTTATAAAACAGCCATTTTTTATAGATATTGAAACTATTGTGAAGTTGTCCACGAAATATAAATTTGCAATTTTTATGCTGAATTTGTTATCAAATACCTGGAGAATCAAAGTTCAGGGATATGATGAAAATATCAGCAAAGGGATTGTAGTATTCTGGCATGGATTAATGCTACCGGCGTGGAAATATTTTACTAAATATAATCCCACGGCAGTTGTAAGTTTAAGCAAGGATGGGGAAATATTATCAGGATTGCTTTCAAAATGGGGATTTAGTCTTATACGAGGTTCGTCGTCAAGAAAAGGAAAAGAAGTACTTGATGAAATAATTAATTCATGTAATCATTCGTTAGTACTTATGACACCTGACGGACCACAGGGACCTCGGTTTGAGATGAAAGCAGGTGCCGTTGTCGCTGCTTCAAGAGCTCAAGTGCCAATCTATTTATGTGGGATAGATATTAAGTCTAAGCATATTTTTGAAAAATCGTGGGATAAGTTTGAACTACCGCTGCCATTTTCTGAAATTCTTTTAACAATCTCAAAACCTGAAATTATAGAAAAAAGTGATGATAAAGACTTAATTTCTTTAAAAATTTCAGAATTACAATCAAATCTGTTACTTTTACATTCTAACAATTTAACAAAAGATAAAAAGTATGATTAAGAAGCTATTATCAAAAGTTTTTGGTTTTGTAGTTGATAAACGCAACAGTTCTTTTGATAAAAAAGAGGACATTATTAAATGCAAGGTTCCGGTAATAAGTGTCGGCAATCTCTCGGTGGGTGGTACCGGAAAAACACCATTTGTTCAAATGCTGACAAAATATTTTATTAATAAAGGTTACATGACCGGAATCGTTGGTAGAGGTTACAAAAGGCAAAGCAAAGGTGAAGTAATAGTAAGTGATGGCAGAAAAGTTCTCGTGGATGCTGCAATAGGAGGTGATGAAATGGTTCTGCTTGCAGATTCACTTAAAGTTCCTGTAATTGCTCATGATTCTAAATCTCATGCGGCATTATCTATGCAGAATAAATTTGACGTGGATTTAATTATTGTAGATGATGGTTTCCAGCACCGTAATCTGCATCGCGAACTTGATATTGTGCTGATTGATAAAGAAACCCATGATAATCCCGAACTTATGCCTGATGGCAGACTTCGTGAGCCGGTTGAATCACTAAAGCGTGCAGATGTTGTATGCTTAACAGGAAGCTTCGAACTAAGTGAAAAATTTAAAAAAAATATTGCTGATGACGCCATTATTATAAGAGTTAAACCAGTCAAAGCAAATCCGTACTATCTTGAGGATAAATCTCAAATCAAAATTAGACACACAAAGAAAAATCCGCTTGATTGTATTGCCTTTGCAGGTATAGCAAAACCGGACAGATTTTTTAGTATGGTCGACGATTTAGGATTTAAGGCTTTAAATAACCACGCTTTTGATGACCACCATCAATATACCTTAAAAGACATTAATCTACTGATTAACCTGTGCAAAAAATCTGGTTGCAACCATCTTGCTACTACGGAAAAAGATGCAGCCAAGCTGATGCTTTTCATTGATAAGTTAACAGATGAAAATATTAAGTGTGTTGTATTTCCAATTGCTCTCACCATTACAGATGGCAAGATTGATTTCTTTAAATTATTAGGCAGAAGAATTAATAAATTTATTAACAAAAACAGGTATAAAGAAAATGAAAACTAATATCAAATCAATTATATCAATATTTTTACCTGCTTTATTGCTTGTAATTTTATTTTCAGCTTGTGGCGATAAAACCGAGCCTCAATCTCAAGAGGAATTTTTACCGGACAGCAAAATGTTATTATTCTCAGGCTATGTTTGGGAGAAGAAAGAAACAAAAAATATTGCTGACAGCAGATATTTTTGTTTGACTAAAAATGAAAATGTGTCAATGGATGATACAGGCAATTTGATTTTAAGGCTAAAGAGACATGAAAATACCTGGTATGGTGGTGAAATAACTATTGATACTTCGCTTGGCTACGGCGAATATTCTTTTTCGGTCAGGATGAGGTCAGGTGGTTTAGATGCAAATGCAGCACTTGCTTTTACAATCTTGAATGTTACTGATGACTTTTACGAAGGAATGACCCAAACCGGGGTTAGATTTTCGAAGTATTTTGAAAATCGTGCTCCAAATGAATTGGAATATTTTCTATATGCTACAGATAAAAAATTTGCTGAGGTTCAGACTCCTGACAAACCATTTTTGCTTTCTGAAGTTGAATCACATCACAAAGTAGGTATTTACCCGAATTATATTTATTATTCATCCAAATCAAGCGGTGGATTTTATAATGAATTCAAAGCTCTTAAGAAATCCGGCGATTTTCATATTCAGGAAATGGATGATGCTTTGACTTTTTCTGAGCCATCAGATAATCTGAAAGTAATTATCAGCTTATGTCTTCCTGAAGCAAATGAGCCAAAAAATTTAAAAGATATAGAAGTAATTATTAGTAAATTCAAATACTCGCCTCATGTATCGGATTTAACAAAAAGATAGTCCAGTCAAGCGACAAACTTTGACTTTTTAATATGAAAATCAAATTTTTATAAGAGATTTTCTTCTATACTATTTTAAGTAGTGAAATTGGAATATGTTTAGTCTAAGATTCATAATATTTTTACTTTTAGTAATTTTGTCAGTATCCTGCATTCAGGAGAATCCTGATTTAGTCAATCCTCCGGACAGGACAGCCTCAATACGCTTTCGCTTTCTAAATCTTGGTCTTGATAAAGAATCAAAAGTATTTGAAATTACTGATGGTAAACGCACTCAGGCAATTAATTGGTTGAATCTCAGTTCTGCTGATAATCCTCCTGCCGATACAGGCATGGTAAGGGTCCTTAATAACAATAATCTTGAGTTTGAACAAAGTCTGATGGTTAGATTTTTGAGGAACACCAATTATACTTATGTCGGCTTAAGTTCAAGTGTTTGTGATGACAGGACTAATTGCCGGATAGATACTTTAATTGCCCTCAGAACAACAGCTGCTATACCGGAAAATAATTTTGAATCACTGGTAAAATTTATGAATGCTTATCCTGATACTAATGTAAGATTTAGTATCAGACTTGGTTGTCCGAGCGGTGCTATGCTATTTCCACCAACCGACTATAAGCAATATTCTATCAGCCCGATTACTGTCCGCTCAGGAGAATTTAATTTTTCTGTTATTAAGACAGTTTTTAATGGCGGAATACCGGAAAATATTTATTTAGACCTTTTTACAGCTGATTTAGAACCGAGAGGTCAGTATGTCATTATCACTCATGAAGATTCTAATGGTGATGTTCAGGTAAGTATAATTGATGAAAATGACTTAACCGAAAATGCAATGAAACCTGCTCAAGTAGTACCTATGAGGACTACCGAAATCAGAACTGTAAATATGTCTTCTGCGTCCCTCTCAATTCAGCTAAGAGATGACAGCTTCATTGACCAGAATTTAAACGGTATGCTAATCGGTAATTATCAAACTGTTGAAGCTTGCAAATCATCTGCACTTGATTCAATTGACATTTTTTCATCCGGCAATTTAAAATCTTCAATATTTTCATCTTTAGAAGTATTGAGCAAATATTCAATTGTTGTTTTTGATTCCGCTGATGTCAAAGCTGGTGGCTCTCTACTTGTTGAACCATTGAAATTAAATTTGGATGTTGCGGGTAGAGCTGTTATTAGAATTATTAATACTGTTGAAGATTTTGACGGTTTGAATGTTTCAGTCGGTGCAAGACTCGAATCAGACCTTAGTTTACACCCAAATGGTTACAGCTCAGGAATCTCGCTTGCAAGACGCCTTGAATTTGCTAAAATATCATCTCCTGTTGTAGTTGCTCCCGGACCTGCACCATTGAGCGTTTTTACAGCATCTGAGCCTGCGAGAATGCTAATGGCTATGAATACTTTTTTTGAAGCTGATAACTCATACTTAATTATTGTCAGCAATGATGATATGAATAATTTGAAACTGTCCATTATTAATGATTCTGATGAGAACAAACCTGTCCAATATCTCGAAGAAGGAATATTTTTCCAGCTTGTAAATGCTGTCTCGGATAATTCAACAGCAAAAATCAGTATTACTTCACAGGCTACCGGTGTCAATATTTTGAATGATGCTTTGCTACACCCTACAAGCTCGCTTGCAACTGTTATTGATAAAGAATTACAAAATATTGTAATAAATGGTCAGAGTTTTGAAGTATCTGCTAACATAACTCAAAGAGTGCTTATGGTAATTGGTGGAACCGAAAATAACTTGAATGTAATTCATAACCGCTTTCAGCCATTAACGGAAAACCAAAGAAACATTTTCAGAGTTCGGTTTGTAAATATGACTACCGACCTTCCCTTAGCTATGATAAAGCGCTCAAACAGTGATGAGGAATTTATTCAGGGACTTGTTCAGTATGAGTTTTCTCCATATAATCCTCCTGAAACACGTGAGCAGAAACCTACATTCTTTTTCTACGAAGGAACCGAAATTCCTGAATATGTAGCACGATTCAGCGATGTAACTTTATCCTTAGGAAAAAGTTACTGCATAATTTTGCATGGTAATTCTGACCGAAAGTGTAACAAATACTATTACGCTACACAAAGAGTCGAACCAAATTGCTACTCCATAATATTTCAGCAGGAGTTTTAATTTTGAGACGTTATGGTTTGATATTTGTATTTATTTTACTTTCGACTCAATATCCAATATTTGCCGAAAATTATTTTATTGAAATGAAAGGCAGAAAAATTTCTGGCAATTATTATGAGCCTCTAAAAAGATTTGAAGTTCGAAGAAGTCTTGATGATACGTATTCGAAAAATAGTTTTTTTATCAAACCAGCTAATTATCTCTCTGAATATGATATCAATAAAATTTTGAGTCATTACCTTGCTGAAGGCGGATTTGTTGATTTAAAAATAGTTGATATTGAAACTCCTTTCAGCAAATTTTTCTCCAATAATTTACTTTCAAAATCCCATAATACGATTGAGAATATTTATAGAATTAAAATTTCAGTTAAATATGATATTTTTGATATTTGTAAAATACTGAATGAAGTTCCTGATTTTGAGTATGTTGTTCCGGAATATTTTTATAAAATATCGGAATATATTCCAAACGACCCTGAAATTCAGCGGCAGTGGGCTCTTGAAAAGTTGAAATTATTCGATGCCTGGTCTGTATCCCGAGGCAATGGTAGTAAATTGATTGCAATTGTTGATTCAGGAACTGATTATCTACATGAAGACTTGTTCTCACAATTATGGACTAATCCCAACGAAATACCCGATGACGGCATTGATAATGATGGAAACGGTTTTATTGATGATGTGTACGGTTGGGATTTCGTAGGCGATATCAATCACACTGAAGCAGTAAACGGACAGTTTAAAGAGGATAATGATGTTATCCCTAAATTCACAAGTAATGACCATGGAACACATGTTGCGGGATTAGCAGCCGCAAATTCTGATAATTCTATAGGAATTGCTTCAACTGGATTTAACGTCAGATTTCTTCCGGTTAAAATTGGAGTTGATAATCTGACTTTATCACGTAATGTCTATCGCCCTTATGAAGCGCTTCTTTATGCTGCTTCTTTGGGTGCAGATGTTGTTAATTGCTCGTGGTCAAGTAGAATTCACGACCCTTTAGCTGAAGATGTTGTCTCTGAAATAATTTCAAGGGGAACTACAATAGTTGCTGCAGCTGGGAATGAATCATTTTGGACTGATTATTATCCATATTATCCATCGCAGCTCAATGGCGTGATATCGGTTGGTTCTGTAAGCGATAGTGATAGACTCTCAAATTTTTCTAATTATGGTGTCAATATTTCTTGCTTCGCTCCTGGTGTGTCCATTTTATCTACAATTAATGGTGATAAGTACTCCGGTAAAAGTGGCACTTCTATGTCATCGCCACTTGTTGCAGGTATAGCTGCAAATATTAAGCAGATATTTCCTAATTTTTCACCATTGCAAATAGCTAAACAAATCAGAGCTACTGGTGATAAAAATATCAGTACTTCTCAGGATTATTCTCAGGTAAATGCTTTGAATGCTTTCCGTAACAATAATCCTGCTTACACTCAGTATAAGAATCAGGGTTTGGGAATAGAAAATATTTTTATTGACAAAAGTGATGCTATCAGAAGCTATGGCGTAACAAAAATTAAATTGTTGATTAGAAATTATCTTTCCGATTCTAAGCATTTCAAATTAATTCTTTCGGCTAATGATAACTATTTTCAAATAAATCCACCGATTATTGACTTCGAACCGATGAATTCAAACGAATTGAAAGAAATTGAAGTGGAATTTATTCTTCAGGAAAACTGTCCTTGGTTTGATGGCAGAGCATATATTATGGCCAGTTTTGAATCTGAAGATTATTTAGAAAAAGAATTGCATCATATACCTGTAAAACTGGAATCAAGTAACAGGTTTTTGCTTGCTAATATTTTTATGGAAGATGTTGATTTGGGCTGGTATGACGCAGAAACAGCCGGCAATTTTGATTTCTGGTCTGTTGGATATGATTTCGCATCCAAGAAAGGTGCTTTATATAATTTCGGCAAGCTCAACAGGCTCAGTAGTCCTTCAAATGATACATTAGTAGCTGTATCAGCATTCAATGACAGAATTTTGTCTGTTGCAGCTAACGGCAGAAACTCAGATGTATCTATACTGAATTCTACAAACAGCGGAGCAACTTTTGAAAAACTTGATGTCAGCCCGATGTTTAAAAATATTCGTGGATTAAAAAGATATTCTATTGATGATATTATAGTATATGGTTTGGGTCATCAGGATTTTGGTGAGATTTATTATAGTACTGATGGCGGGAAATCGTACATGAAATCATCATCAAATTATCAGATGAAATCGAATGAAATATTTACCAGCAAATTAGTTGCTAAAAATGGATTTTCTTATTTAGGTACAAATTTCGGAACAATTTTATCTTCAAATGATAATGGGAAGAAATGGGTTTTGTATTCAAATAAACCTGACTTTCAAGTACAGTTTATTGCTCCTTTGAATCACGATACTTTGTTTGTATTAAATAAATTTTCTGAATATCGGAGTATATATTTCATAACTGATCAAGGTCAAAATTTCGAAAGAATATTTCCACTAAACCTAAATCTTGATAATGTAATTTCAGTATTTGTACCGGATAGTTCTTCAGGATTATACTTGTTTTCAGAGTATGGAAAATTATATTACACAATTGACTTTGGCAAAAGTTGGGAGCCTGAACTCAGTTATCATTATAAGTTTCATAAAATTCATACTGCAAAATTATTCCAAAATGGAATGAAAGGCAGAATCTGGATGCCCGGAATTGATATTAATTATCTTGACTTTGATATTCAGCCTCTGAATATTATCAAAGATGTGAGAATAGCCGGAAAGACTGAAATTGATTTTGATACTGTTTATATCAATAAATTCTCTGAGGAAATAATATTCCTTCAGAATTTTGGTAATTCCAGAGCTGATATTTTATCTCAAAAATTAGCAATAGGCACGGAGTTTGAGCTAAGCAAACCATTCAAATCAATTATCTCTGCTGGTGAACTAATCTCGGCAGATATAAAATACAAACCTGAGACAACAGGATTGCATAGTGATACTCTTTTTATTACTACAACCGCCGGATATGATACTCTGAAATTTGCCTTAAAAGGCATTTCAGTTGACCCTGCATCTGTTTTAGAATTAAATGGTATTGAAAGTCTTAAACTAATAAATTCAACAAACGAAAGAATTATTTTTACACTTTCTGGAAATTATAATTCGGCTGTCTCATTCAAATTATTCGACTTAAATGGCAGAATAATCATTGATTACGGAACTTTTTCAAATAATTATGATGGTAGTTTAATAGAATTAAGCTTGAACAATATTTCATCAGGAGTATATTTATTGAAAGCTATTTCAGGTGAACAATCCGGTACCTACAAAATTATAATATATTGATTATTTGAATAATCATCATATCAATACGTCAATAAACTTTTATTGAAGCTAATATCTTGCATGAGAGTTTTTTTAATATCCTTAATATTATTTCTGCTTTTCAGCAGCAGCCAACTATTTTCAATTGGACTATCGGCTAAAAAGGATTCAAGTTATATATTTTCAGGTGTTGTTTACGATGGTGAAACCGGAAGCACCCTGAGAAGGGTAACTGTTCGAACTGCCAATCTGGATATCGGAAAATATACTGATTCTAAGGGGAATTTCTCTCTGAAATTGCCTGAGGGAAGCCATACCATTTTATTTTCAATGGTAGGTATGAAAACTGAAATTGTTGAAATTGAGCTTACAAAAGATATTACAGATTATAAAATAATTCTTGTTATCAATCCGGCTATGACAGGAGATGTTCTGGTTATTGCTGAAACAGCAGCTGAGAGATTGATGCGGAAAACTATCGAACAAAAATTCAATTCTAAGGATTCAATTCAAACTTACAAATATTCTTTATATACTAAATTCGTAGCTTCTGCTGATACCACATTTGCCGGAAGAAGCGATAATGAGTCTGATACTACAATTCTATCAATATTTGAATCATATTCCAATGGTTATTATAAATCGCCGAATTTGTATTATAATGAAATAACTCAGCGACGTCAATCTGCTAATGTGCCTGCTCAAGCAAATTTTGTAACTTTCGGTACAAACATTAATGCATTTGAAGATTATGTCCGGCTTGTTGGAGATGATGTAGCCACGCCTTTTCATCGCGATGCTCTTGATTTTTATGAATTTACTTTGGATGAAAAATTTGTGGATGAAAGAGACAAATCAGTTGCAAAAATTATTTCAACCCCAAAATCAAATCAGAGAAAACAATTCACAGGTTTTGTGCTTATAGATACTTTACGATTGATACCCAAGTACGTCGATCTTACTCCGAATATTGCAGTCAAACTGCCTTTTGAGGCAGTATTGTTTTATAAGCAATCATTCGATTTTGTAGATAATAAATTTGTAACCCCTTCTTATCTGAATATTTATTCAAGCGTAGATGCAGGTTTTCTCTGGGTAATTTCTCCAAGAGTGGATATTAAAATTGAAACATTTGCTTATGACTATGAATTTAATACAGAAATACCTTCGAGATATTTCAATAGAAAACGGGTAGATGCATCGAAAACTGCCGATAAGTTTGATACTTTATTCTGGAAAATGAATGAAGTTATTCCCCTAACATCAGATGAAGTTTATGCTTATGATGCTATTGTCCGGGTTAGAGAGAACCCCGATTCCGCTCTTTCACAAGGGTTTTTCGGAACTTATTTTGGACCAATTAACCGCCAGATTGCAAAACTTGGAAGACCTCCTTTCACAGGTTGGCAAGATATTTTTCGTTATAATCGAATACATGGTTTAAATCTTGGTCTTGGTATGCAAGGCGATTTGAGCAATTTTCATTTAGCTTCAGGTAGAGTTGGCTATGGATTTGCCGATAAAAGACCTGCCGGATCGCTTGAGATTAAGCAGTTTTTTGAGGAAGAACGTATGTTTGCCTTCACCGGCGAAGTGTTTTATGATATTAGGAGAGCTGATAATCCTCATGTGGTTAGAAATGAGGCTATAACACTAACATCATTATTTTTTAAAAATGATTATGGTGATTATTATTACGGTCAAGGAGTTAAGATTGGATTTGAAGCGGGTTTAGGGCAATTGAGATTTATACGCAGAAATATTTTTGATCGCCCTAAGACAATTAAACTTTACTTTCTCCATGAAAAGCAAACAAATGCTATCCAAAATTCCGACTTTTCAATTTTTAATCGCAGTTCGGTTTTTAGAGATAATCCACAAATAATTGAAGGAACAGAAAATTCTATAGGGTTTGAAATCAATTACAATTTCTCACCAATCAGGCGACTTTCTAACTTTGGATTTGGTATCACGGGACAGATTTCAGACCCGTCAATTTTTCAATCTGATTTCTCTTATCAAAGGTTTACCGGGACGTTTAATTTGCGAACCAAAACAATGCCACTTTGGAGAATTGATATGCGTCTAAGTGGTGGATTTGCAATAGGTGAGCTTCCTCCACAAAGGTATTTCAGCCTTGAATCCGCAGTTTCCGGATTTGCCGGGAATTCATTCCGTGGAATGAATGTTAAGGAATTTTATGGTGATAGATTTGCTTTCATTGCATTTGAGCACAATTTTGGTGAAATTATTCCCGGTGTTCTAAGAATTCCCAATGTTGCTTCTTTTGGACTTGAGTTCATAGTTTTCGGAAATATTGGTTACAGCGAGTTTACTGAAAATTCAATTTTCACAGATGTTGAAAGGGATTATTTCAGAACTAAAACTACTGCTTCAACACCTGACGGCTATTACTACGAAGCCGGATTGGGAATAAATCAAATTCTAATTTTTCTACGCTTCGATGTATCAGCAAGATTTTCACAAAGTGATGTTCCCAAGTTTTTCTTTACTTTGAGTGCGGCATCTTTTTAAATAATTACTCCCCACGCTTTTTTAATTTGAAAGCTGCAAATACAATAGCAATTCCAACAAAAATAAGTAAGCCTAAAGCTGTCTGAAATCCTGCAAAGCTTGTCCCGAAACTTGCAATTACACCACCGAGTAGTGCAGCTGATAAAATTTGACCTGTACTTGTGGATAGTGTTACAACACCTTGCCCAACAGCTCTGTGGTCACGCTCGAGTTCATTGTTTATGATATATCTCAGAGGTGCTCCAAGGAGAAAAGCAAGCCCCATTCCAAGAAGGCAACCCCCTGCATAGAAACCGGCAAGACTATCGGCAAATAATGTTAGCAGCAAAAGCGAAATTGTAGAAGCAGAGGTTCCAATTAACAAAGTAAATCTTGGTCCCTTCTTATCAATCAAAAAGCCTGAGAGTGGCGCTGAGAAAAACATAGCAGCCACCATCGGAAGCAGCATAAAGCTGGCATCAGAATCGCTCACATTGAAGTTTAATTTTGCAAGAGCCGGTGCGTACATCGCTGCAGCTTCGCACATACCTGCACCAAAGCCGATTATATATGCAACAAGAAGTTGCTTTTTCTTGAAAAGCATGATGTCAATTATAGGGTTTTCAGCTCGTATTTCTGCATTCCAAAATGCAGGTACGAGTACAATGCTGATAAGTAAAAATGGCAGTACATCCAATGAAAATATACTTTGTGAGAAATTATCAGCCTGAATACTGTTGATTCCTAAAGAAAAGGACGACAAAATGATTGTTAGTAGTAACAACCCAAGAAAGTCAAATTTTCTTGAGCCGGGACTTGCAATTTTTGGAACTAAAATAAATGCAAAGAATATAATCACAGCCGCAATTGGTAAATTGATGGCAAATATCCAGCGCCAGTCATACATCAATAGAAAACCGCCCAATATCGGTCCAAGTATAAATGCCAAGCCAAACACTGTTCCAATTAGTCCTAATGCAATTCCTTGCTTATCTTTTGGGAATGTGTCGCCAATTACAGCAGAGGCTACCGGAAATATTCCGCCTGCTCCAAATCCCTGAACACCTCGTCCAATTAGCAAAGTAAGGTAATTTGGGGATATGACAATCAAAATTGAGCCAATTGCAAACAGTAGTACATTTATAATATAAATATACCTTCTTCCGTAAGTATCAGATAATTTTGCCATAATTGGTGCTGAAAGAAGGTGCATAAGAAGATAAATATTGAATACCCAGGATGCTTGTCTAATGTCTATACCATATTCAAACTTGATTGCGGGCAGTGCAGGTCCAATGACGGCGATATCAAGTGCCCCCATTAGTACACCGGCAAATAACAGAGATAATAATTTTTTATTTGGAAGATTTGATTTCATTCTTTTTTTATTTTATTTATTCGGTTTCTGTTTCATTAGCATCTGGTATAGTAAACTCTTCTATATTAAATAATTTTACTGCTGCCCTGATTATATGCTCAAGGAATACCATACGACTGTCGTCATCAAAAAATTGCTCTTCAGTTTTTAGTGGTAATAACCCTTCTTGAGTAATTGAATATAGTGATAATGATAATTCTGCACCTTTATCTGTTTTGTGTAAATTGCCTGAAACATAATAATCTACAGCCATTTGATATAATGCTTTGATTTCATGCATTGTTGGTGGCGAGTAATTTTCAGCTATATGAAAACCGAATATTTTATAAACAGAATCACGTGTTTCAGTATCATATACTACATAATTATTTGAAAATTTCAAAATGTCAAATACTGTTTCGACTGCTGCATAAGAGCTGACTACCTTGTCAAGATAAAGCTTCCAGTCATCCTGATTTTCACCTGAAAATGCTATTGGACCTATGACTAATGTAGGTAGTGGTTTGACATTTAACTTCAGACTATCAATAACAAAATGGTTCGAATCCGCAATTGCAGATGCATAAGCTCTCTGTAATGAGCGAAGAAGTGCCGGGTCATAAATCAAATCTCCTGTGCTTGCATCTGTATATTTAAGATTGTCAAATCCTGAACCAATCAAATCAGGTTTAGATTTATCTGTTGATTTAAGTGTAATTTGCGAACGTATAATATGCTTTAAAATATTAACCTGAGCAATTGCTATATAGTCAGCATCATATTCCTGAGCAATTTCATTTACCTTCTTATTAGCATATTCGGGATTGTCAAGGGATTTGTTTATTAAATAATTTAAACTAATATAGTTATATCTATTTGACAACTTCATCAATATTGACATTGCAGCATCAAATTTCTGAGGATTAAGCGGAGTTGGGTCACCGTTAAATTCAACTTTACCGTATAGCACAACAGGCTTTTCTTTAGATTTTGTGGAACTGCAGGATATTATCATAATTGAGAATATCGAGGTTAGAAAGCAGATAATTATAATCCGTAATAATTTATTGAATTTTGTCAAAATCAATTTTCCTCTCCTTATAATTATCATATTGCTTAATTTGATTAATTGAATTTAGCACTGTTTCTATTATCTTTTTCGAGAAACCTTTTAATTTTATAAGTTCACCTGAATTTGCAGCTTTTTCAAGCTCAACAATATTGCTTAATTTAAGTTCTGAAAAAATTTGGTTGACTTTCTTAGGTCCTAATCCTTCAATTTTAAGCATATCCAGGAGTGATTCAGGATATTCAGCCTTCAGCTTTTCATAATAATCCATCTTACCGTTTAGAATATAATCAGTGATTTTTTTGTTCAATGCATCACCAATGCCATTTATTCCTGATAACTTTTGCTCTTTTACTAACTGTTCAATATTAAAATCATTACCTTTCAAAATCTCAGCAGCATTTGAATATGCAGAAAATTTGAAATAACTCTCACCTTTGATTTGAAGCAAAAGTGAGATATTCTCTAATATTTTAATTATTTGATGTTTAATATCATTCATAATTTAATTTGAAATATGATTACGATTTCACAAGTTCTGATAAAAACTTAGCGAAACTATCATTGTCATTAAGAGAAGGCACCATATCCAGGACTTCGCCACCATTTTCTCTGAAAAGCTGCCCGTAATCATTTTCTAATTCGATGATTGTCTCAAGACAGTCAGTTGTAAATGATGGAGCTATTATCAGTCCGCGTTTCATACCTTTCTTTGCATAATCAATAATTACTTCATCTGAAAACGGTGTAACCCAATTCTTAGTTAATCTTGATTGAAATGACGTAATTGTTTTTGATTTATCAATATTCAGCTTCAATATTAATTTTCTTGTAGTTTCATAGCAGGTAGCTTTATAGCAATAAGTACCGTGATTGGGAAATTCATCTATGCAATTGCATGATTTATACTCAATATTTGGATGAACGCTATCAATATGAGAAATCGGCAAACTATGATAAGTGAACATTATAAAGTCATAAGACTTCAGGTCAAATTTTGAAATGTTTTCAGCAAAGCAATCAATAAAGCCCGGATGAGCATAAAATTGCCCGATAACTTTAATATTTTGAATTACATTTTTCTTCCGCATTTCCTCATAAATAAGCTCCACAACTGTTCCACTTGTTGAAGAAGCATATTGCGGAAACATCGGAACGAAAATTAGTTCCTCATAATTTGATAATTGAGCAGATTTCAGAAGTTTTTCCAGACTTGGTGAGCCGTATCGCATAGTATTGAATACATCAAAATTTTCGCCCAGCTTATCTGACAATTTAGCCCTCAAACTTTCTGAGTGATAGAGCAGGGGAGAACCCTTGTCATCCCAAAGCCGCTCATATAATTTTGATGATTTTGAAACTCTGAAAGGCACAATTATTAAATTCACCAAAATTTTTCTTAGTAGCCATGGGTAATCAATTACTCTTTTATCTCCTAAGAATTCAAGTAAATATCTGCTAACATCACTTTTTTTTGGGCTGTCCGGAGTTCCTACATTCGCGAGAATTACAGCTTTTTTACCCATTATGACTCCCGATAATCTGGTCGCTTAACTGCTTTGCCTGAGCAATTCTGTCTGCCATTCCAATACCATTTCTAATATTGCCTGCTAAATAAAGCCCCTGATATTTATTTTCAAGATATTCAATTTGTTTAAATCTCATTCCGGAACTTTCTTCATATTGCGGTATTGCTTTTTCATATCGGAAAATTTTGAGAAAATCGGGTGCCGGATTTTCCGGTTTAAGCATATCATTTACTTCAGATAAAGCAATGTTTTTAATATCTTCATCAACCATTTCATAAATATCGGGTCGTCTCTCACCACCCATAAAAACGGACATCAAAGCACCTTTCTCAGGTGCCCTTTGCTTGAAAATGGATGATATGAATAAAATTCCCAAAATATCCCTTTTCTCCTTGCTCGGAACAAGCCCGCCGAACGCTTTTAGCTTGATTCCTGTCCAATTTCTGTAGCCGATTACTGCCTGAACGACTTTTGTATATTTAAGATTGATTATTTCTGAAATTTCATCTTCTTTTATTTCAGGGAAAATATTTGATATTGAATACCCTCCCATTGATGTAACAACAATATTACTTTCGAGTTCTTGCTTAACACCTTTCTGATTGTAAGAAATTTTGTAGGGTTTTCCGGCAAGTTCGACTTTCAAATCATGGCAATTGGTTTCAATATTATCATCATCTATGTAGTATTTCAGAGCATCAACTAAATTCTGAAGCCCAAGTTCCATAGAAAAAACTTCCCTTGAGACTTTTTTAAGCTTAGGGTCTTGCTTCTCAAACTTTTTCCTGATTGCACCACCAATAAAACTGCCATAATTCTGCTCCAAATTATACAATTTTGGAAGGGCATATTTTGTAACAAGTTTATATGGATTTCCGGCATAAATTCCGGATATAAAAGGGTCAACAGCATAATCAAGAAAGCTTTGTCCCAGTCGCCTCACAACTAATTCCGCAATTGTTTCTTCTGGATTTTTACCTTTTGGCTTTAACGGCTCAATAAGTAGATTTAGCTTATCTTTCAAAGTAAATAATTCTGTTTTTATTCCGGGGATAATGCCTGCCGGGAGTGAGTGCCATTTCCCGCCTTTCCATATCCAGCGGTCTTTGGCATCCGGATTAGCAATTTCTGGCGTAACAATACTTTTTAAATCCTCGAATAATTCCACTGCTTCAATTGTTGAAATTATTCCGGAATTTGGTCCTGTTTCATATACAAAGCAGTCTTCGGTAATTGTTCTGATAACTCCGCCTGTATATTCCTTTTTTTCTAAAACCTTGATTTTCAGTCCGGCTTTTTTTAAGTAATATGCCATAGTCAGACCGGTAAGTCCGCCGCCTAATATTACTGCATCATACTTTTTTTCGTCATTCATATCAAACCGATTTTGAATATTTTCCTTCCTTAGATTCGAAATTTGGGTCTATTGCTGCGGCAATATTTCTAATGTAAAGCACACTCGTACCCAAAACCTCGAAATTATCTTCATTAAACTTTATCAAATTATCATTAACAAAGACGTCTAAGTTCTCTTTTTTATATTTTAAAATTGATTTGATTTGTTCAGTATTTGTAAAATTTTCTGAATTTAAAACTCTGTTCACATTTTCAGTAATAATTTCCCAGTTGATAGCTTTATTGCACATCAAGTAATTAATAACTTCGCGAATTATCCTTTCCTCATCAGAAAGAGAGTAGAATTTTTTAATTGGAAAATTTCCATTTGAGAGCATTTTAATATATTCATCAGTTGTTTTTACATTCTGAATATATGATTTGTCATACTGCGAAATAGATGACATCCCAAAAGCATAAACCTGTCCGGTTGTTCTGCGTGTGCAATACCCCTGAAAGTTACGGTGCAGGTCTGAGTTAATTGCAGCTTCATATAGTTCATCACCTTGAGCTACATAATGGTCCATTCCGATTGGTAAATATCCCTTGCTTTCCAAAAATTCAAAAGATGTTTCAAACATTTCGATTTTTTCAAAAGGGTCAGGTAAACCAAGTTTTTCTAAATATTTCTGTTTGGTATTAACCCATGGAACGTGAGCATAAGAAAAAGTTACAAGCCGGTCTGGTTTAATTTCAACAGCTTTTTTCATTGATTTCATAAAACTTTCTACAGTCTGTCCGGGAAGTCCGTAAATGAAATCAAGATTGATTGAAATATCCGAATTTTTATTCCTAAGATAATCGAAAAGCTCTTCAATTGGAATTAGCGGCGGCTCTCTGTTTGAATTTTTCAGCACCTCTTCATCAAAATCCTGAATGCCAAAACTAATGCGATTAAATCCAATATCGAGCAAATCATCAAGATATTCAAAACTTATATAAGCCGGATTACACTCAATAGCAATTTCAGGATTTTCAATTTCTGAAAATTTTGAGCGGATATTTTCAACAATTTTTCTTAAATATGAAGTTTCAATTGCATTCGGTGTGCCTCCACCAAAATGTATTTGGGATAATTTTCGATTTCTGTCAATATGCTCGGAAACCATGTCAATTTCAGAAATGACTGCTTCAACATAATTGCAAACATTATCCTTTTTCTTCAAAAGCAGCATATTGCATCCGCAATAGTGGCACATCTTACTGCAAAAGGGAATATGAATATATGTTGAAATATTTTGAGGAGTTCCAAAATTAGATTCTTCAATATATTTTATGTATTCCTCATTTGAAATACCTTCACGAAAATGTGTAGCGGGAGGGTATGACGTGTATCGAGGAACCGGCTCGCTATACTTGCTCAGCAATTTCTTTAGGTTTTTCATTTTCGTACAGATGATTTCTGAATATTAAAATTATCATAAAAGTAAGCATCACAAGCCCAACTTCGATATAAAATAGCCCGCGATAACCAAGTGCGTCTGCAATTCTGCCACTCTGAGTTGCAATAATTATACTTCCCAAATGTGTCAAAACAATTTGTAAAGTAAAGTCCGTACCTTCTTTTCCGGGTCTGACTCTGTCCATAGCAGATGTGTAAATAACGACAGTCGAAAGTCCGTAAGCCATCCACAATACAACAATTCCGAAGTAGATAAATGAGCTGTGTACCGGCTGGAATGTTATACACACAAAGAATAAACTGATAAATAAGCTCACCGACAGGAACATCATATAAACTTTTACCCGGTCATAGCGTTTGACTATCCATCCCGCTGCAAGAGCCGACAATGCACCAACCGATGTACCAATAATTCCCACTACGAAACCAATATCCCTTGCATTAAAACCAATATCAACAAGATATGGTTTCAGCATTGTCAGAATACCAATAATACCGGAATAGAATGTAAGGAGAAGCAAAATATGCCCAAGAATTTTCTTTTGCTTGAAGAATGAACCCACATCTTTGAGAGATGCTTTTGACCGTTCTTTCTTTTCGATTTGTCCGTTCTTCTTGAAAAAATATAGTGGAATTACGGCTATAAGTACAAATATTGAAAGCCCGAATAATAGTAGTTTCCAACCGTAATAATGATAGAGTACAAGTAAAAATCCGCTTCCAACAAGAGTTCCTACGAAGCTTCCGGCACTTTGCATGCTATTGCCAAATCCGCGTTCAGATTTTTCTAAAAGCAGTATTGCATAAGCATCGGTTGCTATATCCTGCGTGGCGGAAGCTACAAATGCAATTATTACAAGTATTATAATAAGTGTGAAATCGAACTGAAGACTTAAAAAACCTATACTGAAAATTATAATTGCATAAAATAATTCAGATATGAAAATCCATTTTCTGTAGTCTGACGTTGTGTTTGAATTTCTGTCAATTACAGGAGCCCACAGGAATTTTGCAATCCAAGGGAGTTTGAGTAGCTGAAGCATAGCAATTGATTCCAATGAGTAGTTTTCCTGACGCATTATCACAGGGACAATGGTCGAAAAAAAACTCATTGGAATCGCTTGTGCAACATATAATGAAAAAAGAACCGAAAACTTCTGAAAATTATTTTTTATCATCTCTTAAAATCTGGCTGAAAGACGAATACCAAACCTCTGAGGTTTGCCGCGTTGAACAAAATCACCACCTTTCCATAAAACGCCCACAGCGGGATGATTTACCTGGTTGGTTCTGAAATAAAATGAAGTGAAATCTGTGTCAAGAATATTTCTGCACCAGAAATCAAGACTAAAATATTCTGTCATTAATGACACTGTACCATCAAGAATACCGAAAGTTGCCTGTGAAATATTATTTGCCTCAGTCCAGTAATGTTCCCCGGTCATTCTGTATAAACCGTTTACCCTAATCCCTTGGAAAAAGCCGTTTCCACCGAATCTGAAAGTCTTACTTGCCTGAGCCGACATTGTAAACAGTGGTACATAAGGAATTCTGTTGCCATTGTAATTCAGAGTTTCAGAGACTTCATAAGTTTCAAATCTTGCATCTGTATATCCAAAGCTTACTTGTGCGTCAAAATCATCAACCGGAGTAGCCCGCATACTGAATTCAACACCCTGACTTGTGGATTTTCCTGCATTTTTAAGCATAGAACCCCTTCCGCTTGGAACTAATTGATATATTTGCTGGTCCTGCCAGTCAATATAAAATACTGCAAAGTCTGCATATAACATACCATCAAGAACGCTTACTTTCATACCTGCTTCATAATTCCAGCTATGCTCGGGGTCGAAAGTCAAATCTTCAGGTCTTTCAAATGTTGAGTTAAATCCACCTGTTTTATAACCTTTTGAAACAGATGAATATATATGAGTGAAATAATTTATTTCATATTTTAATGCAAATTTTGGCATTATCTGAAATGAAGTAAGAGATGGATATACAGTATCTGCTAACTGTCTTTTATTAGTGCCAACTGTCATTGCATTGTAATGGGTTAGTTCATCCTGCTCATAATCAGCACGAATACCACCAATAACCGATAAATTTTTAATAATAAAATTGTTTAGTGTGGACTGATGAAATACAGCTCCACCAAAAATTGCATTGTTATTAATTCTGTTTTGTACTGTATTTACAGGGAACATATCAACCTGCAAACCACTTTCAAAAGTCTGATAAAAACCAAATCCACCAAAGAGCCACTCATAAGTAGGATTATATCTTGATTTAACAATGATTTCCTGAGAAAGCATTGTATGGTCTTGTTCCTGAACTGCGAAGAATATTTTTTCAGGGTCGAAATCCTGGTCAATTGCCTGTTTATCTTTCAAAAATTGTAGCGAAGAAGTTGATATAAGCTCAAAACTTGGTGCATTTATTCTGAAAACAAAAGCATTTGAAAATAAATCTCTGTCATAAGTGCTGCGGTCATTATAATTTACATCCTGAATATCTGCAATGTTTATGACTTTTGAATTTGGGTCGCTGATTTCAAGTCTTGAATATGGATAAGCACCTTGCTTACTGCTTTCAAAACTCGTTGAATTTTCAAATGAGAAATAATCATTTGGCTGATGAATCAAACGAAGTCTTGAACTTATTGACTCCATATCATCAACCTGCTGGTCATTAAAACTATTTGTAAAATAACCGCCTTCGCTAATATAGTTCATACTAAGTGAATAACCAAATGAATTGCTAAGTCTTCCGTAATGATTCGCAGAACCATTCAGAAAACCAAAATTTCCACCATTTAATGATACTTCACTACCTGCATGCTTAAGAGGAGATTTTGTAAATACATTTATTATACCACCCATAGTATTTCTACCGTACAATGTTCCCTGAGGACCACGTAGAATTTCGATTCTTTCAATATCAAACAAATCGAAATCAAAAGCGGATTTTTCAAAATAAGGAACATAATCAACATTCAGACCTACTGAAGGTGAATTAATTCTTGAGCCGATACCTCGAATATATACCGGAGAAGTCAGCTTAGAGCCATAATCCGGCATAAAGAAATTTGGTGCGATAGAAGAAAAATCACGTAAGTTCCTGATATTGTTGTTCACAATTTCAATACCTTCAATCAGGGTAATTGAGCTGGGCAGCAATTTAACCTGCATAGCATCTTTAGGTGCCATTACGGTTACCTCATCCGCCTGATACCTTTTGGTAGCTGATGAATCACTGTCAGTTCCTTTTTGTGAATAAACATTAACACTAAGTAAACAGCATATTGCGACTGTTAAAAAAACATTGTATCTAAAAGACATTTTCTGCCTCATTGAAAAAATTCAAAAAAGTTTAATAAAAGTTAGCATTAAAACTAATGTAAAAATAGTGTTTTTTTTTATTTATTGCAAATTATTAATTGTACATATTTATATATAACAATGTTTAATGTCAAAAAACAGATATATTTATCTTATTAAATCCATAATGAATAAAATTAAGTTAATCACGCCAGTTTGACAGTGATAGAAGAATCACTAATTAGTTCAGGTTTTGCTGGTTTTTATTCCAAGCAAATTAAATATTTGCAACAAAATCAATTTTTAGAATTATTTCTAAGTCAAATTGAAAATTTAAACTAAAAATTAATACTTTTGTAAAAATTTATTTTGTATTTATATTAGTAAATAAAATTATGCTTAAAAAAATTAAGATACACGAAGTTGGATTTCGGGATGGACTACAAAACGAAAGTAAGATAGTTGATACTGAAAGAAAAATCAACTGGATTGCTCAGATATTGAATTCAGGAATTGACATTGTGCAAATCGGCTCATTTGTACATCCGGTTAAAATGCCACAAATGGCAGATACTGACACGCTTTTTGATTACTTTTCAAAAATTCCGCATAAGGCATTACTTTCCGGACTTGTACTCAACGAAAAAGGATTTGAAAGAGGTATGAAATGTGGTGTTGAAATGTTTTGTATGGGTGTATCGGCAAGCGAGACCCACAGCCAAAAAAATACGGGCATGAGCATTCAAAAAGCCACAGATGTGATTATTTCAATTGCAAGAGAAGCAGTTAATGCAGGAAAAGTTGTGCAGGTCTCTGTGCAAAGTGCATTTGGTTGCGGATTTGAAGGCAAAATTCCGGAGGAAAATGTTCTGATGATTGTGGGAAATTATCTTGATGCCGGTTTAAAAAATATATCTCTTGCTGATACTGCAGGATATGCATATCCTGAGCAAGTAAAAAGATTATTTTCTTCAATTAAGAGAATTGACGAAAGTTCGGTTCTGACAGCTCATTTTCATAATACTTACGGTCTTGGTTTAGCTAACTGTTATGCAGCGATGTCCGAAGGTGCGGAATATTTTGAGACTGCTTTTGCAGGACTTGGCGGATGTCCCTTTACTAAAGTTGCTGCAGGCAATGTCTCTACAGAAGATTTTGTACATTCACTGAACCGAAATGATGTTAGAAGAGACATAGACCTGGAAAAAATACTAAATGTTGCTGATTCTGCTCAGGTTTATTTTGAAAAGGAAAATCAAAGTTATTTATCAAAAGTAGGAAGATTAGGATATTAAATACTGAAAATCATCAAAAATTTATAGTTTTTAATTGTTATTTACTTTTTTTTCTTTGTAATAACAGTAAAATTAGTTACGTTTGATTATTGCAATATAAAAATGTTGAAAAATATAAATTTTGACAGAATTTAATAAAATATCGAAGAGTGATTTTTTCAGAGTAAATTCCGAAAATGAAGTTGATATTGATTTCTTGACCAAGATAGAAATTGATAAAACGAATAATTATAGTTCAAATAAAATTGAAAATATAAGATTTACAGATTTATTCGATATAAACGAATTGCAGAGCATTCAGGATAAATTCGCCGCAGCTACAGGAGTTGCTTCAATAATAACAGATACAAGCGGTGTACCGATAACAAAACCGAGTAACTTTTGTCGCTTGTGCAAGGATATAATAAGAGGAACTAAGAAAGGGTATTATAACTGCCGTTGCTCTGATGCTATTATTGGAAGATTTAATCCTGAAGGACCAAATATTCAAAAATGTCTGAGCGGCGGGCTTTGGGACGCCGGAGCAAGCATATATGTTGGTGAGAAACATATTGCAAATTGGCTCATTGGTCAAATCAGGAATGAAAAACTTGATTATAATGAAATAATTCAGTACGCCGATGAGATTGGTGCAGATAAAATTGAATTTCAAAATGCTTTTGAAGAAGTAAAAGAAATGTCGCTTGATGAATTCAATAAAATTGCAGATTTTCTGTACAATTTTGCAAATAATATCTCCAAAACAGCATACCAGAATTATATTTTAGCTCAGCTTGTTGAAGAAAAATACCAAAAAGAAAAATTAATTAAAGAGAATGAAGATAGGCTGAAACTGTCGCTGTCTGTGACTAATCAGGGGCTATATGATTTGAATATTCAGACGGGTGAAGCAATTGTTAACGATGAATACGCTGAAATGCTTGGATATGACCCTAAAACATTTTGTGAAACAAACAGCTTCTGGATTGAAAGGATGCATCCTGAAGATAAGGACAAATGTTTCAAAATATTTACCGATTATATTCAGGGAAAAATTGCAGAATATAAAGTAGAATTCAGACAGAAAAAAAGAAACGGCGATTGGATTTGGATTTTGTCAGTCGGTAAAATTGTTGAATATGACCCTGATGGAAAGCCACTAAGAATGATTGGCACTCATAACAACATTCAGGAAAAAAAGAACTATGAAAACGAAATCCAAACAAGTCTTCAGACTTTGTCTGATGTTGTTAGCTCAATTCCTAACGGATTATTTGTATATCAATTTAATGAGCCTGACAGATTAATTCTGATAGACGGCAACTCAAATGCAATTGAAATTACAGGTATAAAATTAGCATCAAATATCGGAAAAGAGTTCGATGAAATATGGACAAATGCAAAACGAACAGGATTAAAAGACAAGTGCTTGTCAGTAATACGAAATCAGGTAAATATTGAAATAGATTCTTATGAGTATTACGATAAGAATTTGTCCGGAATATTTCGAATAAATATTTTCCATATTCCAGGAAAACGCATTGGAATTGTTTTTGATGATATTACAGTGCAAAAGCGAAATGAAATGGCGTTGAAGGAAAGTGAAGAGCGATACAGAATGTTAGTAGAGAATCAGAATGAATACGTTGTAAAAGTAAATTCTGATAATAAATTTTTGTATGTCAGTCCATCTTACTGCAAGTTGTTCAACAAAACTGAAGAAGAACTTCTGCATAATTCATTTTTCCCTTTGGTGCATCCAGATGATTTAAGTCACACTCTTGCAGAAATGGAAAAGCTGACCCGCGAGCCTTATAGCTGTTATGTTGAACAAAGAGTGATGACCGGAAAAGGCTGGAGATGGCTTGCATGGTCAGATAAAGCTATTACTGATAATACTGGTAAGATTTCTTATATCATCGGTGTCGGAAGAGATATTACTGATAGAAAAAATGCAGAGGTGGCACTTGAAGAAAAAAATGAACAAGCTTTATTGCTGAAGGATATTGCATCCGAGCTTTCTGAGATGACCTCAAAAGATATTATTACACAATATATTAGCGACACTATCAAGAAAATCACTAATTCCGGGCTTGTAATATTTTCAGAGTATAGCGATACAGAAAAATGCCTGATTTCTAAACATTTTTTAGCTGAGGATTCTTTACTGAAATTAGCCGCAAATCTTATGGGTAAATCAATCAAAAATTTCAAAACTCCAATTAGTCCGGCTGTTTATAAGGAAATTATTTCCTCAATTACACATTATGCCGATACATTTACAGAGATTTCAGGTGGCGTTGTTTCGCCCACAATTGATAAAGCGATGAAGTTGATTTCTGGTTTTTCGCACTTTCATACAATTGCATATGTTGTTGATAAAAAGTTATATGGTGTTACACTTTTTGCTTTGAAGGATAATCAAAAAGCACCTTCTGATGAATTTCTTAAATCATTTGCACATATAACTGCAATTTCTTTAAGGCGTATGCAGGTCGAAGAGAAATTTAATATAATTTCAAGAGGTATTGAGCAGAGCCCTGCATTAGTTGTAATAACAAATAGCAAAGGAATAATTGAGTATGTAAATCCAAGTTTTGTTAGCGTTACCGGTTATGAGGCGGAGGAAGTTATTGGGAAAAATCCAAATATTTTAAAATCAGGCAATACTCAAAATTCAGTTTACATGGATTTATGGGAAAATTTAAGAAATAAACAGCAGTGGACAGGTGAATTTCATAATAAAAAGAAAAATGGTGAGTTATTCTGGGAATATGCAGTAATCTCTCCCATTTTGAATGACAATAACGAAATAACTCATTTTATAGCAGTCAAGCAAGATATTACAGAGATGAAGAAAATGACTGATGATTTGATAGAAGCCAAAGAGCAAGCTGAGGAATCAGATAAATTGAAAACAGCATTTCTTCAAAATATTTCTCATGAAATCCGAACTCCTCTAAACGGAATAATTGGTTTTACTCAATTATTAAAACTTCCTGAAGTTCCAAATACTGAGAGGATATATTATGCTTCAACTATTCAAAAAAGTGGCAAAAGATTGCTTGAGATTGTAAACAATGTAATGGAACTTTCCAAAATTGAGACAGGACAGTCTGTTGTTAAACTTGAAAAAGTAAATATTACCAGTCTGATTAATGATTTATTCGTTCTTTTTAAATATTCAAATCATAATGAGAATTTAGAATTTAAGCTAAATATTCAGGACGAAGAAGTTATTCTAAACACAGATGAACTTAAACTTAATCAAATATTAACTAACCTGATTGGAAATGCTGTCAAATTTTCGGAAGTTGGATTTATAGAAATTGGCTTGAAATTTGATAATGCTTATATAATATGTTGGGTTAAAGATACAGGATGCGGTATCAGTAAAGAAATGCATGAGAAAGTATTTGAGCGTTTTTATCAAGGCGATACAAGTATTACAAGAGGATATGAAGGTGCAGGGCTTGGTTTAGCTATATGTAAAGCATTTACCGAGCAGTTAGGAGGATACATTACATTAGAATCCGAAGTTGGAATGGGTTCAGAATTTAAAGTTTATTTACCAAGAGAATAATAACATTAAAATTTAAAGGTTTGAAAAAATGAGTACGAAGAATTTGGTCTTAATAGCAGAAGACGATGACATTAGTTATCAGTTCCTGAACACTGTGTTCGGTCGGTTTAATGTGCAGTGCATTCGGGCAAAGAATGGTACTGAAGCAATTGAAATGTGTAAAACAAATCCCGATATCAATCTGGTTATGATGGACATTAAAATGCCTAAACTCGACGGGCTATCAGCAACTAAAGAGATTAAGGCATTCAGACCTGAATTAGTTGTTGTGGCTCAGACTGCTTATGCACTTAATAGTGAAAAAGCTGAACTTCTTCGTGAGGGTTGCGATGATTATATATCCAAACCCATTGATATGGATTTGCTGGTAAATATCGTAAAAAAATATTTGTCATTCTGATTTAAATCAAGATAAGAATTAGGATTATTGTTAACTGTGCTGATTGTGAATATATTCACAAAATATCAGTGCAGTCATATATATAATGTTAGAATTTGGCAATTAAAATTTGCTGAATAAAATAAAATTGAAAATACTTCCCAAAAAACTCCATTATTACTAAAAAATAATTTTATATGTGAAAAAAAATAACGAATTTTGTATGTTAATAAATAGCATATTATTTCACAGAAATTTCAATTAATTGATTAAGAATAAAAAAATAGTTAAAAGAAAGTCTGAAGCAAAGAGCAAGACAAAAAATGCTGATAGCAAATTATCCAATGCTCCGGTTCGGATTAATAAATTTTTGGCTGATGCTGGTGTTGCATCACGCAGAAAAATTGATGAGTTGATACTTGAGGGTGCAATTAAGGTCAATGGACAAGTTGTAGAAGAACCGGGAATTAAAGTCACTTCATCTGACTTTATTACTGTTAACGGTGACCCTGTTAAAGAAATTAAGCATGACATTTACATTTTGCTTAATAAACCGAAAAATGTTATCACTACCACAAGTGATGATTTTGACAGAAAAACAGTATTGGATATTGTCAGAAAACATGCGAGAATATTTCCGGTTGGAAGACTTGATAGAAATACGACAGGTGTTTTGCTTTTAACAAATGACGGCGAGCTTGCTTACAGGCTCACTCATCCGAAATTTCAAATTGAAAGAACTTATAATGTCAAACTCGAAAGAGAATTAAGTTCCTTGCAAGGAAGGCTGATTTCTGAAGGTCTGACACTTGAAAATGGCGATGAAACAGGTGAATGTGAAGTTTTCATTCATCCTGATGATAAGACAAAAGTGATGATTACAATTAAAGAAGGTAAGAATAGAGAAGTACGCAGGATTTTCGAGCATTTTGGTTACGAAGTCAAACAACTTGATCGAAAAATTTTCGCAGGTTTAACTTGCAAAGGTTTGGGCAAGGGTGAATACAGACATTTGACACGTCAGGAAGAGCTTGCAATTAAACGACTTACCGGAATGTTGTAAAAAAATATTAAAAAAATTGAAAAAAAAAGTACTTTTTTTGATTTTTTTTGTAGCAAAATTGAAGTTTATGTGTCTATATATATAGAGACACAACAAAAGTTATAAAAGTTTTTAAGAATTATTAAAAATCTGAGCCGAATCAAGCAAGATTTTATATAATTGTACTTCGTTATAAAATTTCTTTAGTGTTTTAATTTTTATGTTCTTACAATTAAATTAATCAGGCTTGGTGAAAACCTAAGCCCTGATTTCGAGTGGAAACCTATAAATATTTTGTTTATTTTTAATTTTTTTAAGAGGTTTGTTATGAAAAATTACTTTACGAAGATTATGTTAACGATAGCATTGGTGCTGTCTTTGACTGCTTTTAATCTTCAAGCTGAAGATGATGCTAAAGTAAAGAAAGATTTGAAAGAAAATCTACCTTACTTAATGGGCACAAATAATGCCGGTACATTATTCTATTTGGCATTTCACCCATGCTGGGAAACAAACTCCCAAGGCAACGCCCTTAGGATTTATGTATCTTCGGCAGTAGCAACAACTGTAACATTAGAAATCAAAGGTCTTGGTATCTTCCGCCAGAAGCAGACTGTACCAAACGATGTAATAGATTTCATGCTCACACCTTCAGAAGGTCAGCCTTATACAAAAACTGACCGCGTTCCGCCTCTTCCGGAACAAATCTGGGAAGGAAGAGCAATCAAAATTTCCGCAGATGATCCGATTATTGTTTATGGTGTAACCAGATTTTATGCTACATCAGATGGTTACCTTGCACTTCCTGCAAGTTCACTCAGCAATAACTATCAGGTCTCTTCATACGCAGACCCTACAAATAATACATTCCAGTGGCTGAATAGCTTCACAAGTATTATCGGTATTTATGAAAATACAAGAGTAACTTTCAGAATGGGTGGTTGCGAAAGCTGCTTCGCTCTTAAAGAAGATGGCACATACCTTACTTTTAACCAGACAATCAGACGTACTCTTAATGAAGGTGACGTTTGGCTTATTCCGGGCATCGGACCTTTTAACGACTTATCAGGTTCAACTGTAAAAGCAAATAAGCCTATTAACGTTATTTCCGGTAACTTCTGTGCATATATTCCAACTCATATTGCAGCATGCGACTTTATTATTGAGCAGGAAATGCCTGAAAATATGTGGGGTAACAAATATCATGTTACTCCAATTCACACACGCAAGAATTACTCTATTATAAAAGTATTTGCAAAGAAACCTTTTACAACAGTTAATTCTGATGGTAATCCGTGGCTTTATATTGCGACTCCGGGTGGTGTTGCTGGAACAGGACATATAGAATCTCGTGCCGGTGTAATGAATCCCGGTGATGTAACTCCAGCTCCAATCGAAGTATCATCTGACGAAGCTATCAATGTTGTTCAGTTTAATCCCGGTTCACAAGATGACGGTATTGAAAATGATCCATTCCAGCTTGTTCTTACTCCAACTCAGCAGTATCAGAATGAAATCGTATTTAATACTCCTGGTATCCGTGGTCAGTATGGTTTCAAAAATAACTTTATCAATATAGTTTACAAAGCTACTATTGACGGTGGTATTCCTGAAGATATGATGTGGGCAGAAGTTGTTGACGGTAATTTCCGTTGGATTCCAATGTCATCATACTCAGGTAATCCCGGTCAGAGATTCTTCACAACTGAAGAAGACGGTCGCCATTACCGCTCAAAATTTATGAAATTACCTTACGATGGTGTATTCCGTATCAAGGCAAATGATGGTTTTGCTGCCTATGCTTATGGCTCTGACTATTATGACTCTTATGGTTGGCCTACATCTGTAGCAGTTGCTGACCTTGAAACGCCTGACTCACTGGCTCCTTATGTTGAGTTTGCTAAAGATTGTGGTGGCGACGTAGCAGGTTATGTTCTTGATGAACCAAGAATTGACCCGGAAAACCGCTCAAACTTAGGTTTGGTTTATATGGCAACCGATAACAGCTATAACTACAGATTTGACTACGACCCGTTTGTTGCCGGTACCGACCCAAGAACAAATTGGAGACTAACAGTTCGTAATGCGGCACTCAATGCACAAGCACACCTTGTATTTATGGATAGAGTTGGTAACAGAACTGATACAATAATAAATCACTTTGCTATCAGCCCGAACATGTTCCCATACTACAATAACTATGGAACTTTCAAAGTTGAAAATCCAAATCTTGAAAAATCATTTACGTTTACTGTTAAGAACGACGGCGATAATCCTATTCCATCAAGTTATGATATATTTGTAATACTTGATTCAGATCAGGAAGAAGGAAAAGCAGGCGACATCGTGACATATCAGAATTTTGATTTGGTTGATGTTAAAGACGTTAACTTTGCACCAATGGCTGTTGGTCAGGAACGTAAGTTCGATGTTAAATTTACTGCACGTGCAGAGGGCTCATACCGTGACTCAGTTGGTATTAAAGTAATTGATAGAAATACCGGTGAAGTTTGTGTATTCCAATATTTTGCTGAAGTAGTGGCTTTTGTTGGTAATCCATATATAACTACAGTTGACAGAAACTTCTACGAGCAAGTTGTAAATAACAGAACAATTAAGTACGATCTTAAAGTAACTAATCCAAATACCGGCGATTATATTGCAACAACTCCTCTCGTAATCAATGGTATAGAATTATCCGGCGATGAAATTGGCTTAACCGGAAGCGATGCTGTATTTGAAATTGATGGTTTAAACAATATTTCTCCTGCAAATCCAATTGTTATTGCTCCTGGCGAAAGTCATACTTTCTCAGTTAGCTTTATGCCTAAAGAAGTAAGAAGCTATCTTTCAAGAATTACTTTCATCGCTGATGCTGATATGCCTAAAAACTTCTCAGTTTTAGAAGGTGTTGGTATTCAACCCGGCTTGCTTGTAAATGGTGATAACTGGGGTGAAAGACTTGTTGACCCGAATTCTTATGTTGAAAGAGGCGGAACATGGGATTATACTCCTTATCCATCTCCAAATGGAGCGATTGTTCTGACAAATGACGGTTCAGCTCCTGTTACTTTACGTCTTCCTGAAATCGTAACTGATGAAACCGGTGTAGGATTTAAAGCCGTGCGTGGTGGTAATCTTGCTTCACTCACAGCTCCGGGTGTTCTTGCTGATTTATTCCAGAATAAAACAATTCAACCTGGTGATAATTTAACCGTTCCTGTATTCTTCGACCCTAAAGTTGAAGGTCCTCACCAGTTAGTACTTCGTTTCCCAAGTGATGCAACTGATGCTCCTACTTCTACTTTAGTTGGTGTTGGTGTGCTTCCAAGAATCGAAACTATAGACTTAGACTTTGACCAACGTATTGTTGGTTTGGGTAGCGAAACAAAAACATTTACATTTACAGCTGTTGATTGGCAATACGATTATCCTGTAACGATTACTGACTTTGTTGCTCAGGCATCTAATGCAGCTACTACAGTCAGTGAAGCTGACGGTAACGGTATTTTACGCTGGGATAGAGATAATATCCGTGATAAAGACGGTAATGTTGTAACTCTTCCTTTTACTCTTAATCCAAATGATTATTTAACAATTTCAGTTGAATTCGAACCTACCAATGCAGGTATATTCGAAGCTACTTTCACAAGTGTCAGTGATGCTCAAAGAGAAGCTACTTCAATTTGGACTGCATCAGCAATTGAAGTTGGTACAAGTGTAACAACAGCCACTGCAACTACTTGTTTGCTATCACCTGTTACTCTACGCCCAACAATTACCAATGATGGTTCAGTTGATTTAAGAATTCTTAACATTGCGATCGAAAGCAATAACCCGGGCAATATCAATTTTGGTGATTTTGTTGTACAGAATCCTAACTTTTTACTTACTCCGGGCGCTAACGAAGAGATATTAATTATCTTTACTCCGACAAAAGATTATAACAACACAGTTTTAGATGTTGTTATTACTACTGATTCACCTACTACACCAGAAGTAAGAACTACAATTACTGTAACAAGTACTCACGTTGTACAGCCTACATTCAGCCGTGTCGGTATCGGTGGCGTTCCAAACGAAACATCAGTTCAGGTTGACCCGGGTGAAGGCGATGCCGTATCTTATTCAATAGCTATTAATACTGCTAATGCTGTTCCACTTGCTGAATCAATGATTTTTGAAGCACGCGTTACTTATAGTAAAGACTTTTTAGGCTTAAGCTATGTTGACAGAAATGCTAAAACCGCTAAGATTCAAATTGGTGCAGGTTTACAGCAACTTGGATGGCAGATTGCAAGCTGGGAAGTATTAAGCTTCGACCAGGCAACTAATGAAGAAACAATTTCGATTATCTTTACGGGTGCTTCACCTATAACAGGTTCACATGGCAACTTAGTAATCGTTAATATTCTATTTGATTCATACTTGCCTTGGTACAAAGACAGCGAT